>NZ_JBGONU010000076.1:0-13190 GCF_041439295.1 Vibrio sp. 1F253
TAATAATTCATGCTTCGCTAAATTAGCAATCTTGCTAAAACGTTTTTGTCCAAAAACAAGTTAGCGCTCTGCTGCTGTGACCCGACTATCAGCTAACCCTGTTTAAAGTTCGTCAACTTGAGCAGACCTTCATAATCACCGGCTCGAATCATTGAGTTGATTTTTCATATACGCCAGAAACGAAAAATGCCGCATCCATGCGACATTTTTCTTTTGGCGGCCAAACCAGTTTTGCTATATCCATTCTAGATTTCAATCCATTAGGAGATTATTCAGAATGTACATATAAGACGCTGTTAATCTTGATTAGTTCCCTTTACGCGGCATTTTTTTTCGACTTATTTTCTAAGTCGAATGACGCTGCGATTAATTTCTTGGTGTAGTCATTTTTCGGTGCATTGAAAATCTCTTCTGCAGACCCTTCTTCCATCACTTCACCTTTCTGCATCACCAATACACGATCCGATAAGGCTTTGACTACCGAAAGGTCGTGGCTGATGAATAGGAAGCCGATATTGTGCTTGGCTTGAATGTCTTTTAGCAGGTCAATCACCGTCAGTTGTACAGAGCGATCGAGTGCTGAAGTCGGTTCATCCAATAGAATGAAAGATGGCTCAAGAATCAATGCGCGAGCAATTGCAATACGTTGTCTTTGTCCGCCCGAGAACTCATGTGGATAGCGGTTAATTGAATTGGGTTCTAAGCGAACCTCAATCAATGCTTTGCGAGCTCGTTCTAATCTTTCTTTCTTGGATAGATGAGGTTGATGTACCGTTAAACCTTCAGTGATGATTTCCCCAACGGTCATGCGTGGTGATAAAGAACCATAAGGGTCTTGGAATACCATCTGTACATCTTTCTTAAGCTTGTGACGTTCTTTATCGGTTAACAAACTCACGTCTTGGCCTTTGTAAACAATACGTCCGGTACTTGGCAGTAAACCGATCAGTGCGCGTCCTAGTGTTGATTTACCTGATCCAGATTCACCAACAATGCCTAACGTTTCACCTTGTTTTAGGGTCAATGAGATGCCTTTTACAGCTTCAAAATATTGACTCTTACTCTTAATGAAGTGGGATTTCACTAAGAATTGAACACGGATATCATCGGCACACAGTAGCTCTAGCGCCGATGCTTCTACAGGAACCTTAGCGCCTTTCGGAATTGAGTTGATCAGCATGCGTGTGTAATCGTGCTTAGGATTTTTGAATAGCTCTTGAGTGAGTCCTTCTTCGACCAACTCCCCTTTACACATCACCAGAACACGGTCGGCAAAGTGTTTCACTACACCGAGATCATGGGTAATGAACAAAATCGCCATGCCCATCTTGCTTTGAATTTCTTTGATAAGAGAAAGCACTTCAGCCTGAACCGTTACATCTAAAGCCGTAGTCGGTTCGTCTGCAATCAGAATATCTGGTTCATTGATCAGAGCCATTGCGATCATGATGCGTTGTAACTGGCCGCCTGAAAACTCATGCGGGTATTTGTTATATGCCTGTTCTGGCATTGGCAGATGCACAAGGTTGAAAAGCTCAAGTACACGCTGCTTCGCTTGAGATTTCGATACATTACGATGACACATAATGGCTTCAGCCACTTGTGTGCCCACGCGTAGATATGGGTTTAGAGATGTCATTGGTTCTTGAAAGATCATTCCGATCCTGTCACCACGAATTGACTGCATCTCTCGTTCAGTCTTTTTGAGTATCGACTGACCTTCAAATTCGATTTCCGATTGAGCATCAATGATGGCGTTATCAGGAAGCAAACGCATTAAAGCGTTGGAAGAGACAGATTTACCTGAACCCGATTCGCCAACAATGGCCAAGGTTTCACTAGAATTAAGAGTAAAGTTAATCTTTTTTACCGCATCAATGATTCCATCATTGGTTATGAATTTAACGGAGAGATTATTAACTTTAAGAATGGCCCGGTCCGACATGATATATCCTTATCAATTTAAGACATTAGGTGAAGATTGAACTTCTGAAGTGGTTTTAAGCTGCCCAAAATGGTGATGAGCGCGTTGAATTTGTTCTAGCTCGAGCATCCAATGTGAGCTGCGCTGAGCACTGCAAAATGCGATCAGGTGATTGAGTAAATCTTCGCTCTGCTTTTCCAATAACCTAAAGGTACGTTGAATCAATTCTGTACCCTCAAGAGAGATAAATTGCATCAATGCATAAGATTGGTTCAAGGTATCGAAGGCTTGTTGCTGTTGGCCTAAACGATTGAGAATCTCTGATTGAGCGACACTGGCGTCTCTAAGGCCTGAAATTAAGCAAGCAAACTGGCAGGGTTTGATGTCACTTTGGTATGCCGCGTTTTGGATGTGATGAGGAAGAGAGGTGAGAACATCATTATAGAGGCGCTGTGCTTCGGGCCAATGACCTTGTTCCATTAACTGTTCAGCTTTTAGGTAGTGCATCCAGCAGCGTTCAATTTCCATGTCCACATCCTTAATTTTAAATATCCTAAAATGTTAATGATATTTATTATCAATTGCAAATTAAAATCATTCACATGCTAAGTTGGTGAATTAAATCTCTCGTTATTGCTAAAAACGGGGTAAATTGTGTGTTATTTGTTCAGTTGAACAACTGTGCAGCGTAAGTCACTAAATTTATAGGTAATTACATCTACACTGATTTTATCTACACCCAAGTAATGAAGGACTAAGGAGGCGGCGATGGCGATGCAAAGACTCAATACAGAACAGCTGTATAAGGTAGCGGAACTCGATAAGCTACCATGTAAGTCGACCAAAGAACTGGCTCCAATTGACGAAATCGTCGGGCAAGAACGTGCACAAAAGGCCGTTGAGTTCGCGATGTCAATTAAGGAAAAGGGTTACAACATTTATGCGATAGGTCGAAATGGTCTGGGTAAACGTACCATGATCTTGCGCTACCTAAACCGACATCCTCAAGAAGTACAGGAGCTTTTTGATTGGTGCTATATCGCGAATTTTGAAGACATTCGTACACCTAAGGTGCTGAAATTGCCTCGTGGTGTTGGCAGCAGTTTGAAGCAAGATATTGAAAAGCTGATGCGTAAGCTTCTTAAAGCAATGCCACTCGCATTCGATAACGAGATGTACTTTAACCGCGCTGACCGATTAAAAAATCAGTTGGCCGCTAAGCAACAAGCGGCGTTAGAAGCGATCAGTCAAGAAGCAAAAGATAAGGGCATTAACCTGACGATCACGACTCAGGGTGACTACCAATTTGTCGCGATGAATGGCGATGATCTTCATACCGAAGAGAGCTTCGACTTACTCACGCCAGAAGAGCAAGATCAATTCGATAAAACCATTGATGGATTGGAAGTCGGGCTGCGGACCATTTCTCGTGAACTGACTGAGCTTGAAGAGACGTACACAGAGAAAGTTCAAAAGTTGAATGATGATACGGCGCGAGATGTTATTACCCACTTCATCAAGCAACTGAAGCAAGATTACAGCCAATATCCAGACATTAAAAAGTACCTGACAGCACTGCGTAAAGACATTGTCGACAACGCAGATATTTTCTTAGAAGAGAGTACAGAGCAAGCAGAAGTTGCGACCGCCTCTTTGGATAAGAAAATGCCACGTCGCTACAAGGTGAACGTGATTGTGAGCCAGAAGGAGGAGACTCTGCCGATCGTGGTGGAAGAGAATCCAAATTATCACTCTCTGTTTGGTTATGTCGAGACGGCAACGTTCAAAGGCACCGTATTTACGGACTTCTCTTTGATTCGTGCAGGTAGCTTACATAGAGCCAATGGCGGCGTCTTGTTGATGGATGCGGTCAAAGTACTTGAACAGCCTTATGTTTGGGAAGGCCTGAAGCGCGCGCTACGTTCGCGTCAATTGAGCTTCACGTCATTAGAAAAAGAGGTCACGTTAACGGGGGCGGTATCACTTGATCCTGAGCCTATTCCATTGGAGGTTAAGATCATCCTGTTTGGTGATTATCGAACTTATCAACTACTGCAACATTACGATGCGGAGTTTGGTGAATTGTTCCGTGTGACGGCCGATTTTGAAGATGAGATGAAGCGTACTGCGGATTCTGAAATGCATTACGCACGCTTCATTTCAAGTATCGTGCACGACAACAACATGCTGCATTGTGATCGCAAAGCGATTGCTCGGATCATTGAGCACAGTTCTCGTCAGGCGGGTGACCAAAGTAAGTTGTCGTTGCACTCGGCACACATTGCCAACCTGCTTCGTGAGTCAAACTACGTGGCGAAAGGGGCGAAGTCGAACCTGATTCGTGCTACGCATGTCGACCAAGCGCTATCTAACCAACAGATGCGTGTCGGGCGACTACAAGACAGCGTCATGGAAACCTTCACCAACGGTACAACACTGATTCATGTGGATGGTCAGGCGGTTGGGCAGGTCAATGCGCTGTCTGTACTCAGTACGACTGATCATATGTTTGGCGCACCGAACCGGATCACGGCAACCACGGCTTATGGTGACGGTGAAGTGATTGATATCGAGAGAAACGTAGACCTAGGTGGCAGTATTCACTCGAAAGGGGTGATGATCTTATCGGCTTACCTTTCTTCGGTATTTGGTAAGACAGCGAAAGTACCGCTTACGACCAATATCACCTTCGAACAATCGTATGGTGGCGTTGATGGTGATAGCGCGAGTATGGCCGAGTTCTGTGCGGTGGTGTCTGCATTTTCTAAGCAGCCGAACCGTCAAGACATCGCGATTACCGGCTCGATGAACCAGTTCGGTGAGTCTCAGCCTATTGGTGGTGTGAATGAGAAAATTGAAGGCTTCTTTGATGTGTGCGAAATCAAAGGACGTTCAAATGAGCAAGGGGTGATCATCCCACGTTCAAATGTTCACAACCTGATGTTGCGTAATGACATCGTAAAAGCGGTTGAAAAGGGCGAGTTTAATATTTGGGCTATCGACCATGTGACCGAAGCGATTGAGCTGTTTACAGGCAAAGCCGCCGGTGAGGCGAGTGATGAGGGGAGTTACCCAATCGATACTATCTTTGGTATCGCTCAAGCTAAACTGAACGCACTGCGTAAATAGTCTAATATCTATAGACCCAACTAGCTTATTAGCTAGATAAGCGTTTGAAAAAATAGACAAACAGACAAACAGATAAATAGACAAAACTAAAAAGCCATCGACATAAAAATCGATGGCTTTTTTTGATTGCGACTTTGCTCGCTATTGAGTCGTCTGTATCTGGTCTGCTTACGGTATTCGGTGAAAGCAATGTACTAAATGACTTTACCTATTGCGCAAACAGAGCTTGGTGCCATCGAACTTCAGCTTCGCCAACAAGTGTTTGGCATTAGAGCGGCCAATATCATCAAATTCTACCCCGTATCGAGCGTAATGCGTTGATTTTTGGAGATTACAGATGATGCCTTTCAATGGCGGTATAAGTGGGCCATTGTAGTTCTCAGGTGTAACTTCAATAGATACTCGTTCGGCAATTTGAATCGCACGAGAAGTCGGTGAGGTAACAAAACGACAACCACTTTTCGATAAGTCTCTAATCTCACAGTTTGCTCGTTGATCGTTGAAGATGATTCTGGAAGCTAAGTTCACCTCGTAGCGTGTCTCTTTACGCAGTTGGGTTACTTGCATCGAGCTTGGTGTTGAAAGCACAAGTATAGGGAAGGGATCTCCGATCCTATGGTGAATTTGGCTTTTAAAGTGGATAAGAGCGCCTTCTCCTCGCAGAGAGTACGCACGAGCTGTCATCCAAAAACCTTCTTGGAAGAAAAAGCTCAGATCGTCGTTGGATACGTCGGGAACCTCAACCACAATGCAGTTATCACTGTGCGTACCGATAAATTTTGTGGTGGCGAGAAACTTAGTGCCAACTGGAGTCGATACATTTAATGTCAGTTCACTGCCGTGCTCTATCATAGCCAGTGCATCGGTGCTATTTAACGTAGAAACGGTGCGGTTACGAGGATCTTGAAGTGCCTGATTATGCTCCAAAGGCTTCTTCAGTGGTGCGTTCATTATAGTTCTCCATGCGCCAACATGCGTCTGTTTGTTATATTGGTAACTTACTAATAAGGGGCAAATACGTGCTAGATTTAGTAGGTGCAATTACATAAATTAAGTGCAATTACATATGCTGGCTAAATGTACCTGCATGGTTTTATAGAGTGCCTTTATCTTTACTAATTCGTTATTAAGCCGGTGGCACAGAGTTATTTACTTTGTTTGCAAGTACTTAGTTCTATTTGTATGAGCTTGAGATAGTCTATTACAAGGAATGAATACTTCAAATTTTTATTGTTTGTCGTATCAATTATTTTCAGGAGTTGAGAATGCACGCAACAAAATGGGATCAAGAAGCGAACCAGATCACAGTTGAGCTAAAACCCAACCAGTTCGCGGTTGTTAAGTATCAAAAGGACGGAGATGTACTACATGTCACATCGACACGTATTCCTGATGAGCTTCAAGGTAAGGGCTTCGGTAAGGTGATGATGGAGTCGGTACTGCCTGAAATTGAACAAGCAGGTTTTAAAATTGTACCGATTTGTAGTTATGTGATTCACTATATGAATAGGCAGCCACAGTGGGCTCATCTTCTATCCGATAAAGCATAGCAACGAGTATATGTCTCAATCAATATCGTCAAAAAATCTCGCTCAACCGATAGCGAATTCAAGTCAAAATCAGCCAGAGCTTTATCAAAAAATAGCGGCCTCACTGGGTTGTCATCAAGGGGTTGATGTCCAGGTGATTCAAAGCCTATGGGGCGGGTATGGTGAATTAGTTCGTTTGATTTTTTCTAAAGACAGGCGTTCTTCATTCAACAGCGTGATTGTTAAACATGTCGCATTGCCAGGTAAAGCAGAACACCCAAAGGGTTGGAATACCAAACTTTCTCATCAACGAAAGGTGCACTCTTACCAAGTTGAGACCGCGTGGTATCAGTCGTTTACCCAACAGTGGGATGAGCGTTGCCCTGTACCTGTAGGGCTGCAATGTGAGTTACAAGAGCACGAGTGGCTGATTGTGATGCAAGATTTGGCCGAAATCGGTTTTCCGTTAACTTCTCAGTTTGATGTGCTTGCTGCTTTTGATGATTTAGCAATCCAAGATACTCAGCCTGAGCTGGTGTCTGGTTACACACTAGAAGAGCAAAACCAACGCGATGCTTGCCTTAAATGGCTCGCTAATTTTCACGCAAAGCACATCAATGTAGATCAAGAACATTCAGCTTCATTGTGGCAAGTCGGCACATATTGGCATTTAGACACGCGGCCTGACGAGTTAAACGCATTGGCTGATTTACCGCTTAAGAGCCAAGCGCAGCACATTGATAATCTATTAAGGGCATGCCCATATCAAACCTTGGTACATGGTGACGCTAAGCTCGCCAACTTCTGCTTTGATTTGGAAAGCGAGCGCGCTGCTGCCGTTGATTTCCAATACGTTGGGCGTGGTTGTGCGATGAAAGATGTGGCCTTGTTCATGAGCAGCGCGGTTAGGCCGCAAGATTGCGCGCAGCTTGAAGCAGAGACCTTGGAGGCTTACTTCCAGCACTTGAAAGAAGCACTCATGCACTATCAGCCACACCTTTCGTTCGATGAAGTAGAAGCTGCATGGCGACCAATGTTTTACGTGGCATGGGCTGATTTTCAACGTTTTGTTAAAGGTTGGAGCCCTGAGCATTGGAAGATCAACCCGTATACCGAGCAACTAACCTTACGAGTGCTTAACCAATTAGACGAACAGGAGTCCGTCAATGTTCGATAAAACCGCGAGCTGGAAAACGCCGCAAAACTTCTTATTACTGATTTCAATTGTTGTCCCTATCGCGTTTTCGAGCTGGATGGCGCTGCTTAATAACTTCGTTATTGAGAAAGCGAATTTTGATGGTGCGGATATTGGTTTATTGCAAAGTGTTCGTGAGATCCCTGGCTTCTTGGCCTTTACTGTGGTGTTTGTGTTGGCGTTCATTCGCGAGCAACGCTTCATGTTGATATCGCTGGCGATGCTCACGGTCGGTACGGCGATTACCGGTTTGTTTCCTTCACTCACTGGCCTACTGCTGACCACCATTTTGATGTCGACGGGTTTTCACTATTTTGAAACGCTCAAGCAGTCTTTGTCACTCCAATGGCTGAGTAAAGAAGAAGCACCTGAGATGCTTGGTAAGATGATCTCCGTTGGCGCGTTGGCCTCGTTAATTACTTATGGCTCAATCTGGGTGATGTTAGAACAGCTGAAGCTCGATTTTGCTTGGGTGTACGGCATTACTGGCGGTATTGGTTTTATTCTGGTTTTGGTGATGACCTTTGGTTTTCCTGAGTTTCAAACCAAGACTCAACAAAATAAGAAATTGGTGCTGAGAAAGCGTTACTGGCTCTACTACGCGCTCACCTTTATGAGTGGCGCGAGAAGACAGATCTTCACGGTATTTGCTGGCTTTTTAATGGTAGAGAAGTTCGGTTACTCGGCTGCTGACATAACGCTACTGTTCTTAATCAACTATCTGTTTAACTTCTTGTTCGCAAAACGCATTGGTAAATTTATTGGTGTCGTGGGTGAGCGTAAGGCGCTTATCTTCGAGTATGTGGGTTTGATTGGTGTGTTTGTTGGTTATGGCTTGGTGCAAAGCGCTGAGTGGGCGGCAGCACTTTACGTGGTCGATCATCTGTTCTTTGCGTTGGCATTGGCGATCAAAACCTACTTCCAGAAAATTGCAGATCCTGCTGACATGGCCTCAACCGCTGGTGTCTCTTTCACCATTAACCATATTGCCGCGGTTGTTATTCCAGTCGCATTTGGTGTGATTTGGTTATCGTCTCCTGCAACGGTTTTCTACATTGGTGCAGTGATGGCTGCGGTTTCTTTGGCACTGTCTTTAAACATTCCTAAGAAGCCTGAAGAGGGTAACGAAGTCCGGATGTTCAGCTGGCGCTAAGTTGGTTTCAATCTGATGAGATAGACAAAAAGCTCCAATAGCGATATTGGAGCTTTTTTGTATGTGCTATTTGGAATACCTAATTAACTTTCAGTCGGATTAGCTTCTTACGGTTTTTAATCCACCACGTAGCTTGAAGATTCCCTTAGGTGCCTTGGTCAGCAAGATGCCACAAAGTAGAGGGAGCATCATAAGCAGAGACTGTTCAGATAGAACCTCACCATTGATGTAGCAAGAGATCAGCAGCGCAACCACTGGGAAGATTAGGAAGCAGATAGACGCTTGGAACGGCGTCGAAACTTGTCCGAGTTTAAAGTAGGCAACAATGCCGCCAACACTCGCCACAAAGCCGAGGTAAACTACCGCTGAGATTGAATCCCAAGTGAAGGATTCAACATTCACGTTTTCACCCATCGCCGAAACGGCGAATAAGAATAGAGAAGCGATCAGACTTGGGACTGCGTTGTACGTCAGTACTTCGATGCCTTTACAGTGCTTTTGAACTAACACATACATAACAGCGTGTATTGCCACAGCAAGACCTAAGCAAACTGTACCAACTAGGTAGTCATCGCCACCCATCTGCATTTCATTACCGAGGATCAAACATAGGCTTACAACAGCGGTAGCCAAACCAAATATTTGGTGCTTAGCCAATCGTAGGCCTAGGAATAGGCCTGACATCAACATCACAGCGACCGGCATGTTAGCGAAGATGATCGACGCTAGACCAGAAGAGATGTATTGCTCGCCATAGATCATCAAAGTAAATGGAATCGCAAAGTACATCAGCGCAACAATCAGCAACCATTGACGCTTGCCTTTAGGAAACAGCAGTGGCTGGTTGAAGACTTTCGCTAATACCGCAAGCAGAGGTGCAGCGAGTAAAAAGCGCAATGCAGTAGCAAAAATTGGTGGGATAGAATGCAATGCCACTTCCATTGCGAACCAAGTGGTTCCCCAAATTAGGCAAACAGAGACAAAAAGCAAGATAGTTAGCGACTTCGAATTCATGGTGACTACTCATTAATAATTATTTTAAATCATCGGCTTGTGGCGCCTTAATGATGTGGCATAGTATAAGGAGGTCGTCGGAGAAAAATTTTGTCTTTTTATCTCTAATTGCAATATCTCATGGAAAGATAATCTCTAATATGTCTATTTTTTAGAAAATAAATTCAAATTAGGTAGCATGAAGAAAGGCATTGTTCTTTGTAAGGTTTAATGTTGTTTAAGAAACGATCAACTTGGCGAGTATGGCTATTTGGTTTATTGCTGTCAGCGTAGCAACAAAAGGCGCCTTTTAAATCACTGTATAAGATGTAAGGCGCGTTATTATTCTCAGTACAGTCGGTAGATTCAACTATGTAACAGGCTTAACTTGTTTTGACTGTCTTACCGAAAGGATAAGTTGCGGTAGCAGTGACATCACTATCATGCCTGTCATTAGCGAGTACTGAACTGCTGTAAATGATTCACTCATCAACACCATACCCGTCACGATCCCAGCTACTGGGTTAGCGATACCACCGAAGGTGAAATCCACCACTGACATACGCTGTAGTAGCCACACATACATGCCGTAACCCAAGGCTGTGTTCAGGACAATCACCCAAACAAGTCCTATTGCGTTACGAGTATCGAAATGAGTCACAGCGTTAACATAAGGCTGTGGGTCGATGAGCGCATGAACGCCAGACGCGACAGATAAAATCGTACCGCCTAGAATCAGTTGCCACGTTAATACCTTCCACCAATGCATGCGACTACCCAGTGACTTGGTAATGCTGCTGCCGATAACGATACACATGATTGCAGCGAACATGGCGCCTAAACCTATTGGGTTTAATGCGATTTGACTTGGATTAAACAATATCCACGCCAATGTGATTAATCCAACACCAGACAAGGCTTGAATCAATTGCGGACGCTGTTTCTTTACTACCCAATGGAAGATCATCGCAAACACTGGCACAGAGATCATACCTACACCGGAGATTGCCGAAGGCAACGTCAACGCCATCACGAAGATTAAGCTAAAGAAGGTCGCAATATTGATAAGACCCAATGTGAAAATGATCTGCCATTCGCCTTTTTGAGGCAGTGTCGGTTTTACTACTAGCAATAACAAACCAGCAGGCAACGCACGCAAAGCACCCAATAATAAAGGGGGCCATTCCTGTAGCGTAAATTGCGTCACTGCATAGGTTGTTCCCCAAAAGAACGCGGGAATCATTGCTAATAATATATTCATATAAAATATCTTTACGTTAAGATAGTTGGTTGTATGAACTGTATACCTAGATCATATGGTTGTAAAGTATCTTTATGTTAAACTAGTTTGAGGTAAACAAGACTAACAACGGAGCGAGATCGCAAATGGATGCTATCGACCGCGTAGTAGAGCAATGGGCAAAGGAAAAGCCTGAATTAGAAACTGAGCCAATGGCAATGATGGGCCGGATTATGCGTATTGCCAAGTATATGGAGACGCAAGTTGCCGAGCTTCATAAAAATTACGACATGAAACTTGGTGAGTTTGATGTGTTGGCAACGTTGCGACGTTCTGGGAAGCCTTATCAACTGACGCCATCAGAACTGATCGGATCGATGATGCTGACATCAGGCGCAATGACCAATCGCCTTGATAAACTAGAAGCTAAAGGGCTGATCAGTCGTGAGCACAGCAAAGAAGACAGACGCAGCGTGAGTGTTCAGCTAACCAAAGATGGTCTTATTCTGATCGATCAAATGATGACTGAACATGTCGAAATGCAGAAAAAACTGGTTAAGTCATTGTCTGCGAGCCAGAAGAAGAACGCTAATCAACTTCTGGAAGCATGGTTGAGCGCTTACGAATAATTTTTAGGTGACGGAGTAGGGTACGACTATGGACAGTATTCAAAATAATACGGAAAAAACAGATATGCTTGAGAAAGTAGAGCGCGTTGTATTAATTAATGGATTGGAATATGAGGTTAGCGGAAATGTTCTTAATCTTAAGCTAGGCAGAGCGGGTGGAAAGGTAAAAATCAAATACGATTACGGAACGAATTCATACGTCTACAACTGTAATGAGTATGCTATTGGTTTTTCCAGTCTCATCTTCTTCGTTCTTTCGTTCAATACTCTGTATCAAGTTGATCACCAAGCATGGTCTGGTTATGTCGCGGGTTTGATGTTCGCTGGAGCAATATTCAATTTGATCCAATTAGTGCTATCGCACGTCCAAATGTTAGACATTAAAGCACAGCTAAGAGAAGTCGGTATCTACCTCAAGTCTGGCGCGTAAGAGCCTTTAGCATCTTGTGTATCGTGAACAACTGAATAACTGAACAACTTAGCCATTTCTGAGTAACGAGTGGTTAAGCCCTGCCATCGGTGGTTATATGTCCAAATAAACAGCGTTAACACCAATTCTTAGTGCTGTTTTTACTTTCCTCTTACACACTTTTCTTATATCGAACCTAGTATCAAATTTCTCTTGGTTATACAGGCAAGCTTCTCATTATGAAGAACTTTTTTGATAGCGAGCTCATGCTCTCTAGCTCCTTGAACTTCGTTCTGCTGTCACTTGGACTCACGCTCCTCTTACATATTCCAATTTGGTGTGGATTCAACCTGAGTCGGCGAAAATGGAAGCGTATGGATTATTTATGGCCGTTTTTAGCGGGTATCGGAATGCTTGGTGCCGTGTCTGAGATTCGAGCGAAGGTGGCGGGTGATTGGGTTGAAACCGAACAAACCAGAGCGGTGGCGATTTTAGAATCTGTTCAGCAGTTCTCTTTGGATAAGCTGAGAAGTGATACCTGTACAGGTCAGCCATCTTTAGATAATTACGCTCAGTACCACGACGCGTGTTTGTGGTATTTGAATACGGCGATTACGTTTAAAGATGTCGATTTCACCTTGTTACCCAATGCATCGGATTTTACGGTTCCTGCGCCTAGCGTGTCGTTAGTTGAAAGTGATGCGGTGTGGGTGGATGGTATGCTGAGTCAGTATGAAAAGCAGAAAAACCAATATATAAAAACCAGAGAAGTGCAGGTAAAGCAGCCCCTAGAAAGTATCTTTTGGTATGTGAGTCCTTACTTAGTGTGTTTCGCGATTGCACTACGTCTTACTAAGGTGACAGCAGAGCTCAAGTTGGATAAATGCTCATAGTTCACTGAATGTTTGTAGTTCACGGTTCATCGCTATATCAATGTGATCTGCTCCAGTCAGACTGGACACTTAGCTAAGCGACATTTCGCTTTTCAA
>NZ_JBGONU010000077.1:0-11418 GCF_041439295.1 Vibrio sp. 1F253
ATCCCTATCCCTCCACCACCATTGAAAAGCCCGCTGAGAAATCAGCGGGCTTTTTCATATCTGCTATTTAGAAAAACAAAAAAGAGCACTAACGTGCTCTCTATTATTCTCTTAACCAGCATATCTAAAGTTAACTAGTCAGGGAGATATTTTCCTTCGGCTACTTGCCAAAACGCTCTAATCAGTGGGTTCTCAAGTTGAGATCGTTTACAGCAGACACCTAATTCAAAGGGTTTGATAGGTTCTATTTTTAAGCGATCGACCTTGTCTCTCACAGGACTGTTGTTAATTACTACATCAGGAGCAATACCCACTCCACAACCTAGCGCAACCATACTTACAATCGCCTCATGCCCAGATACCTGTGCGTAAATGTTGGGCTTAATCTTCATCCTTTTGAACCATGCATTCGCACGTTCACGGGCAGTGCCTGCTTCGGGAATGATAAAAGGCACTTCATTCCAGTTTGGTTTTTCGGATTGCAGCTGCAGACTAAAGCTACTGACACCGGATGGGATGATTACTGACAGTGGTATATCGCTGATGGTTTCGAACTCTAATCTTGAAGGCAAAATATCTGGTTTAGCTGAAATAGCAATATCAGCTTCATCATTCAGGATCTTGTCGATGGATTGCGCTGGATCACCGGTAGATAGCTTAAACTCAATATACGGATGAATAGCCCTGAATTCGGTAATGAGTTCAGGAAGGTGGCTGTAGCTTGCTGTTACGGAACAGAAAATGCGGATCTCACCCTTGAGCTCCTGTTCTCCGCCTTTTAGGTGGAGATTATATTGCTGCCACTCGCCAACGATGTTCAATGCCACAGGTAACAGATGTTTCCCTGCTGGTGTGAGGTCAACACTTCGATTATCCCTGATAAGCAGTTCTTGCCCTGTTTCTTCCTCAAGCTTTTGTATTTGACGACTAAGGGCAGAAGGACTGACGTGCATAGCAGCAGCTGTTTTGCTGAAACTCTTGCTATCACATAAATGTATAAATAATTGTAGAGATTTTATGTTCATGTTTTGCGATCGTTTCCATGTTGCGTTTATTGCAATAACTAATTGTGAATATATCACTTTCAGCAACGGAGTGTCTGTTTTAGTATGAAGTCATTCGATAGAGAGATATCGACCTTACGGACTTATTTTTAAAGGAGTGCCCTACAATGGCTAACTATTTCAATACATTAAACCTTCGTGAGCAACTAGACCAATTAGGTCGCTGCCGTTTCATGGATCGTGAAGAATTTACGACTGAAGCTGAATACCTTGAAGGCAAGAAGATCGTCATTGTTGGCTGTGGTGCTCAAGGCCTAAACCAAGGTCTAAACATGCGAGATTCTGGTCTAGACGTATCTTACGCTCTACGCCAAGCTGCAATTGATGAGAAGCGTCAATCATTCAAGAATGCTGACGAAAACGGCTTTGTAGTTGGTAGCTACGAAACGCTAATCCCTCAAGCAGACCTAGTTATTAACCTTACTCCCGACAAGCAACACACTAATGTTGTTGAGACAGTAATGCCTCTAATGAAAGAAGGCGCTGCTCTTGGTTACTCTCATGGTTTCAACGTTGTTGAAGAAGGCATGCAATTACGTGCTGACCTTACCGTTGTAATGGTTGCACCTAAGTGTCCAGGTTCTGAAGTACGTGAAGAGTACAAGCGTGGTTTCGGTGTTCCAACACTGATCGCTGTTCACCCAGAAAATGACCCTAAAGGTGAAGGCTGGGATATCGCTAAAGCTTGGGCTGCAGGTACTGGTGGCCACCGTGCAGGTTGCCTAGAGTCTTCATTCGTAGCTGAAGTTAAATCTGACCTTATGGGTGAGCAAACTATTCTATGTGGCATGCTACAAGCGGGTTCTATCGTATCTTACGAGAAGATGATTGCTGATGGCATCGAACCAGGCTACGCAGGTAAACTTCTACAATACGGTTGGGAAACGATTACTGAAGCACTTAAGTTCGGTGGTGTAACTCACATGATGGACCGTCTATCTAACCCTGCTAAAGTTAAAGCGTTTGAGCTTTCTGAAGAGCTAAAAGACCTAATGCGTCCGCTTTACAACAAGCACATGGATGACATCATCTCTGGTCACTTCTCTAGCACAATGATGGCTGACTGGGCGAACGATGACGTGAACCTACTAGGCTGGCGTGAAGAGACAGGCGAAACAGCATTCGAAAACTACCCAGCTTCTGACGTAGAAATCTCAGAGCAAGAGTACTTCGACAACGGCATCCTAATGGTTGCTATGGTTCGCGCCGGTGTTGAGCTAGCATTCGAAGCTATGACGGCATCAGGCATCATCGATGAGTCGGCTTACTACGAATCTCTACATGAGCTTCCACTAATCGCAAACACAGTTGCTCGTAAGCGTCTTTACGAAATGAACGTTGTAATCTCTGATACTGCTGAGTACGGTAACTACCTATTCGCTAACGTAGCAACACCGCTACTACGTGAGCAGTTCATGCCTTCAGTAGCAACAGACGTAATCGGTCGCGGTCTAGGTGAAACGTCTAACCAAGTAGATAACGCTAAGCTGATTGAAGTAAACGAAGCTATCCGTAACCACCCTGTCGAGTACATCGGTGAAGAGCTACGTAGCTACATGAGCGACATGAAGCGTATCGCTGTAGGCGGTTAATTAGTCGCTTAGATACTGATAAATTTGTAGAAAAAGCAAAGCAGTATCACTAGCTCCTTACAGGTTGGAGTTATAAATAAGCAACACAACATCTAATAAAAAGGCTTGGTCGCCGTTGACCAAGCCTTTTTGCTTTTAGTAACAAAGTCTTAAAAATCAATAAAATGAACATTGTTTGTTCAGTCTTCGTAGACTTTCAGTTTTCTTTCTTTACGCTTACTTGTCGGCAATCTTTGCTTCTAAGTCCGCTAGCTTTTGTTCCATTTCAGTCAGCTTTTGGCGAGTGCGCAGTAGTACTTGTGTTTGAACATCAAACTCTTCACGGCTTACAACGTCTAGCTTGTTCAGTTGGCCTTGGATAACCTGGCCAACTTTTTGATCTACATCTGAACCAAGCTCTTTTACTGGTTGAGGCATAGAATCGTGGATCTGCTTAGCAATCTGCTCTAGTTTTTTTGGATCAAACATATCAATTAAAACTCCTGAATATTTACCACTATTCTATTTAATCACACTTGCGATGTCGCCTATGGCGTACAAAAAAAGGCCACCGAAGTAGCCTTTTTATTGTTATTACGACTTAGTGATTACTTATTATCAGCTAATTCTCTGTGCGCTGCTTTTGCTTCATCGACGCGAGCTAGTTTTTCTAGGTCTTTGTCTTCAACAAATACAGGTAGAGGTTTGTGTTTTTCAGCTAAGTAACTGTAAATCACTGGCAGTACAAATAGCGTGAATAGAGTACCAATTGCTAAACCAGCAACGATTACGATACCAATACTGAAACGCTGAGCCGCACCCGCACCACTTGCGTACATCAGTGGGATTAGACCCGCGATCATCGCAGCCGTTGTCATCAGGATTGGACGAAGACGAACCTTCGCTGCTTCCATTACCGCTTCAATACGAGTTTTTTGATTGTGCAGCTGCTCTTCTTTCGCAACCTCACAAATCAAGATACCGTGCTTGGTAATCAGGCCGACTAAGGTGATCAAACCAACTTGCGAGTAGATGTTCATCGTTGCCGCGCCCCAAGCCAGAGCTATTAGGGCACCACAGATCGCCAGTGGTACAGATACCATGATAACCAGTGGGTCTTTCAGTGATTCAAACTGAATCGCCAATACCAAGAAGATGATTGCCAGAGCTAAACCAAAGGTCGCGTAAAGTGCGCTACCTTCTGTTACGTATTGGCGTGCTTCACCCATGTAGTCATGGTTGTAGCCACTTGGAAGCTTATTCGCTGCCGTGTCTTCAAACCATGCAATTGCATCACCCATTGCAGCGCCTGGAGCCGGTACCGCACCAATCGTAGCCGAGTTCAATTGGTTGAAGTGAGGAAGAGAGCGAGGCTCTGCCACAACATCAATCGTAATCAAACTGCCTAGTGGTACAGCGTTGCCGTCTGCAGCACGTACGTAGTAGTTGTTCATTGACTCTGGATTCAAACGGAATTTACGTTCAACTTGAGGAATTACCTCGTAAGAACGGCCATTCAAGTCGATACGGTTTACGTAGCCATCTGACATCATGGTACCGAGCGTGATACCGATATCTTGCATGGTCACACCATATGCGCCTGCTTTATCCTTGTCGATGTTGATCTTCATGGTTGCTGAGTCGTAGTTCAGGTCGAGATCTGAATATACGAACAACGGGTTTGAAGAGACATCAGCCAGAATGTCTGTGGTAATTTGGAACAAGCTTTCAAAACTGTTTGGCGTTGTTATGACAAACTGAATTGGAAGGCCTGAACCAGCACCGGGTAGTTCTGGCATTTGGAATGCAGTTACCGCCATTCCTGGAACATCTTTCACCAAATTACCAACGCGGTTTGCTACGTCTGATTGGCTTGCTTCACGTTCGCTCCAAGGAACCATAGACGCGATACCAAATGCTTGGTTTGCATTTGGCACACCTGTAAATACCTGTGCGTAAGCAACTTCTGGCTGATCAGACAGAATCTGGTTTACGTCGTTCATGGTATTTTGCATGAAGTCTAAGTTTGCATTCGACGGTGCTGTACCCATTAACATGATTACACCTTTATCTTCTGAAGGTGCTAGCTCACTAGGGATGAATTTGAACAACAACGGTAAACTTGCAAATACGATGATAGCAAAACCAATAAATACTGGACGATGTTGCATGACCGCACCAAGCATGCGCTCGTAACGGTTAGTCATGCCATCTAGCACGCTATGAACTTTCTGCTCAAACTTGCTTGGCTCAGCGTGAGCTTTCAGCATTTTTGAACACATCATTGGCGAGAGCGTTAGTGCCACAATGCCTGATACGAAAACCGAACCAGCTAGGGTTAATGCAAACTCTTTAAATAGCGAGCCTGTAATACCACCCATCATCGCAATTGGAGCATATACCGCACCTAGCGTTAACGTCATTGCGATAACAGGCACCGCAATTTCGCGGGTACCGATAATCGCTGCACGGAAAGGGGACTCGCCGAGCTTGATATGCCTGTCGACGTTCTCAAGTACTACGATCGCATCATCTACCACTAGACCGATGGCAAGTACCATTGCCAATAGTGTCATTAGATTCCAAGAGAAACCCATTGCCTGCATTACCATTGCCACACCAATCAAAGACAGTGGGATAGTAATAATAGGGATCAGTACCGCTCGGAATGAACCTAAGAATAAGGTAATCACGATCAATACGATTAATGCCGCTTCAAGGATGGTCTTAATAACCTCTTGAATTGATTCGTTAATCGCAATGGTTGAATCGTACATGACGTTCATTGAGATGTTGCTTGGTAGGTTCTTCTCTAGTTGAGGAAGAAGTTCCAGTACATCAGCAGCGATGTTGATAGGGTTCGCACTTGGCGCCGCATTTATCGCAGCTACAACCGCCTCTTGGCCGTTAGCACTTGCTCGGTAAACATCGTGACTTTTTTCAAGAGAAACCTTCGCGATATCGGATAGGCGAATGATCTCACCTTCTCCGCTTTTCACGACTAGATTCTCTAGTTCTTCAGTGTTTGATACCTGAGTATCGGCACTGCCGTTGTAAAGCACGAACTCACCGGTCGCTTGACCCGTAGCTGATTGGTAGTTGTTAGCGTTCAGTACCGTCATTACATCAGATGCAGTCAGACCAATCGCCGCCATTTTTGATGGGTCTAGCCATACGCGCAGTGCGTATTTCATACCACCATATAGGTCAACTTTAGATACACCATTAACCGTAAATAGCTGCGGGTTGATTACACGCTCTAGATAGTCGGTAATTTGGCTCGATACCAATTCGTCACTGGTAAAACCAATATAGAGTACAGCGGTTGTTGAACCGGTAGACATGGTTACGGTTGGATCTTCAGCCTCTTTAGGTAGCTGAGAACGTACCGAGTTTGTCTTGGCCAGTATGTCAGACAATGCCGCATTCGGGTCGGTGTTCAACTTCATGTTCACGGTAATCGTAGATTTACCTAGCACAGAAGAAGATGTCATATAATCGATATTATCCGCTTGAGCCACAGCCTGTTCGAGGGGCTGGGTGATAAAGCCTTGGATAAGATCGGCACTTGCACCATAGTAACCAGTTGAGACTGTCACCACGGTATTCGTCATTTCCGGGTATTCACGCACCTGCATTTTGAAGATTGCTTGTAAGCCAAGCAGAGCAATCAAAAAGCTGATGGATACCGCTAGAACTGGACGTTTAATAAAAACATCAGTAAAGCGCATTGTGCCTCCAGTTACAGCTTAGGTGTTTCAGATGGTGGAGTGATCGCATCACTTTCAACAACTTTAACTTTGGCGCCGTTACTTAGGCGTACTTGGCCAGAAGTTACAACCGTATCGCCAGCTTTAACACCCTCAAGGATGTGTGCAATATCAGCCGTACGCTCACCTACTTTTACAACATGTTGAGCAACACGCTGAACTCCGTCTTCTTCAGTTAAGATGTAAACATTGTCACCATATAGAGTGAAAGTAATCGCTGTTTGAGGAAGAGTAACTTGGTTCTCTAGCTTAGGCAGAATGATGTTAGCACGAGCGAACATACCGCTACGAAGCTTGCCATCATTGTTTGGAATATCTGCTTGAACTTGGATAAGACCACTTTGGATGCTTACTGCTGGTTCGATTGCACTGATAGAACCTTCAAATGGCTTCTCTGGGTAGGCATCAACAAAGATGTCGATAGCTTGACCCACATGGATACGAGAGATATCAGTTTGAGAAACCGTGAAGCGCAGGCGCATGACACTGGTATCTTCTAAACGAACGATATCGGTACCTGATTGCAGGTATTGACCGAGGTAAACGTTACGAATACCCACTTTTCCATCAAAAGGAGCACGAATTTCACGACGTTCGATAGATGCTTTTAGGCTTTCAATATCAGCAGATAGAGAGTAGAAGTTTGCTTCTGCTTCATCGTATGCTTCTTTAGAAATAGAACCTTTCTTAAAAAGACCTTGGTAGCGTTTGTATTTTGCTTTTGCCGCAGGCAGGCGAGCTTCAGAACTCTTTAGATTTGCCTTTTCTACGCCAGAATCAAGACGAACAAGTAGTTGGTCATTTTTAACATCAGTACCAGAACCAAAAGAGATTTGGTCAATAACACCGCTGGTTTCGTTCGCTAGTGTCACACCTTGGTTAGGTTCGATGAAGCCGATAGCTTCGATTACTGGAACCCAGTCGATAGGTTGAACTTCTGTTACCGTTACTGGAAACTCTGGCTCAGGTCGGTTAGCCATAAACTCAGCAATTTTTTGTTGTTTAAACATGTTAAACCCAATAACGCTGCCGAAAAGTAGTACAGCGATGAGTAACATGAAGAAAGTCCACTTTTTCATTCTAGTTAGAACTCCAAATTAGTGTGTAATAATCGCATCCCAACTTGCTTCAATCGCCGCTTCAATGGCTTTTTTATCAAGTTGGTAATATCCAAGAGATTGCTTACGGGCCAGCGTGACACTGACTTCTAAGCTAAGTGCTGCTAAAACAGGGTTTTCTAGAGGCTTAAACACCCCTTGCTCTCTACCTTCAGTAAAGAGTTGATCTATTTTGTGGAACATTTTTCGTTCAATCTCTTTGGTCTCATGGCTGCGAATACAAGGTAAAGAGTCGTATTGAGCTCTATTCTTTAAATTGCAGATGTTTGATCCCGAGAGCTCGAAAATGTTGAGCCACATTTTTCTAAATCGTTCTTTTAGACTCATCGAATCTTCAACGCCTTGCTGAATTAAACCAGCATTCCGTTGAGTAACAGCTAAGCGAACTTGTTGTAATAGTTCTTCTTTGTCTGAGAAGTAGCGATAAATAGTTCCAGCCGCAACTCCTGCTTCTTTAGCTAGTTTATGCATAGAAAGTCCGTGAAAGCCTGATTCAGCAATCAGTTTTTCGGCGGCATCTATAATTTGTTGTCTTTTATCTATCATAGAATAAGAACCAGACAGTGATAATATACTCACTAATGAATGAACGTTCATTCATTATAGCCTAAGACCCACACATATGTGCAACATAGTTTTTCATATGTGATATAAAATTCTTGCATAAGAGAGCGTAGCATTCGTGGTGTTGCAGCATTATTATAGGCGCGCAATTGAATTCGCTCCGATAGACCAAATTGAGAACCAAATGAAACTGAACCCAAGACAAGATGAAGCCGTGAAATATGTTTCGGGCCCCTGCTTAGTATTAGCAGGCGCAGGATCCGGTAAAACGCGTGTTATCACGAATAAGATTGCTTACTTGGTTCAAGAGTGTGGTTACAAGGCACGCAATATTGCAGCGGTAACTTTTACCAATAAAGCGGCACGCGAGATGAAAGAACGTGTGGGGCAAACTCTGGGTAAAGGTGAATCGAAAGGCCTGATCGTTTCGACTTTTCATACCATGGGCTTAACTATCATTCGTCGTGAATACAAAGCGCTGGGTCTGAAAGCGGGCTTCTCTCTATTTGATGACCAAGACCAATTGGCGCTATTAAAAGAGCTAACAGAGAGACAGATCGATGGTGATAAGGATCTGCTGCGTGCTTTAATGAGCACCATTTCGAATTGGAAGAATGACATGCTGACGCCAGATCAGGCGAAAGCTCGAGCTCAAGGCGAACAAGAGCAGTTGTTTGCATTCTGTTTTGAGATGTACCAGAAACAGATGAAGGCATACAACGCGCTCGATTTTGATGATCTGATTGCGATGCCAGTATTACTTCTGAAAACCAATCAAGAAGTGCGTGAGCGCTGGCAGTCTCGTATTCGCTATTTACTTGTCGATGAGTATCAAGATACCAACACCAGCCAATATGAATTGGTGCGTCTGCTTGTGGGAGAGCGTGGTCGTTTGACGGTCGTAGGTGACGATGACCAATCTATTTACTCATGGCGTGGTGCAAAACCGCAAAACTTGGTGCTGTTAGGTGAGGACTACCCGAACTTACGCTTGATCAAACTAGAGCAGAACTACCGCTCAACGAGTCGAATTTTGCGTGCAGCGAATATCTTGATCGCTAATAACCCACACGTTTATGAAAAGTCACTGTTCTCTGAGATCCCGGACGGTGAAAAGCTCAAGGTACTGAATGCTAAGAATGAAGAGCATGAAGCAGAGCGTATTACAGGTGAGATCATCGCACACAAGTTTTTGAACCGCACTGAATATAAAGATTACGCAGTGCTGTACCGTGGTAACCACCAATCTCGCTTGATTGAAAAAGCCTTGATGCAGAACCGTGTGCCTTACAAAATTTCTGGCGGTACCTCTTTCTTCGCTAGAGCTGAGATTAAAGACATTATGGCTTACCTCCGCGTGTTGGTGAACCCTGATGATGACAACGCGTTTCTACGTATTGTAAACACACCCCGTCGTGAGATAGGCCCGGTGACGCTTGAGAAGTTAGGCAGCTACGCTAACATGCGTGGCAAGAGCTTGTTTGAAGCGAGCTTTGAGATGGGTTTAGAGCAAACTTTGACTGGTCGTGGTTTAGAAAACCTGCGCCGTTTCAGCGATTGGATTGTTCGTATTTCTGATAATGCTGAACGTGGCAATACCGTTGAGGCTGTTCGCTCTTTAGTTCGTGATATTAACTATGAAGATTGGTTGTACGAAACCTCGGCAAGCCCGAAAGCTGCAGAGATGAGAATGAAGAACGTTTCTGATCTTTATAGTTGGATCGTTGCTGACCTTGAGGGTGACAACTACGACAAAGAAGAGAAGACCCTACGTGAAGTGGTTCAACGTTTAACGCTACGTGACATGATGGAGCGTGGTGAAGATGATGACGATGCAGACCAAGTTCAATTAATGACATTGCACGCATCGAAAGGCCTAGAGTTTCCGTATGTGTTCCTGATGGGAGCCGAAGAGGGTATCTTGCCACACCAAACCAGTGTCGATGAAGGTAACGTAGAAGAAGAACGTCGTCTTATGTATGTAGGGATTACTCGCGCGCAGAAAGAGCTGACCTTCACTAAGTGTCGTGAACGTCGTCAGTATGGCGAATTGATAAAGCCAACACAAAGCCGATTCCTTGATGAACTGCCGCATGAAGATGTGGAGTGGGAAAGCGTTAAGAAACCACAATCCGCAGAAGAACGAATGGAGAAAGGGCAGGCACACATTGCCAACATTCGTGCGATGTTCAATAAGAAGTGATGTTTGGCTCTAAATCGAGACCAATAAAAAGGTGACCATGAGGTCACCTTTTTTGAATTTGGTATTTTTAATTACAGATCTGCAAATTACAGACCGGCAATCATGTGCTCGATAGCATCTTTGATTTCGTCGTCTGAACAGTCCATACATGAACCTTTCGCTGGCATAGCATTGAAGCCGTTGATTGCGTGGTCAGCTAGGATGTCGCGACCTTGGGCAATACGAGGACCCCAGTCACCAGCATCACCTGTTTTAGGTGCGCCACTTACGCCAGATGCGTGACAAGCGATACAAAAGGTACCGTAAACTGTTGCGCCATCACGAGGGCCTGTTGGTTCTGCGGCTACTGGCTCGCTGCCGACTAGGTAAACTTGGCCAACTGGTTTGATGCGTTCAGCAATAGCATCTTGCTCTGCTTCGCTTAGGCCTGAAGCCATAGCGCCAGTTGAAAAGGTTAAAACTGCGATGACAACGCTTAAAATTCGACGAGACATATCCATTAAACTCACTTTACATTCCCAAGGTAAGTACATGCTTACCAATTTATAGTGTTGGAAGGGTGTTTTGGCTTTATCAGCAAAGAGCAACTGTTAAACCAATGTAAATAATGGGTGATTATATCCCGATAAGTTGTTGCAATAAACAACAACTTATAAGCTGCGGTGGGTTGTAGTACTCAAATAAGGGGTTTATCACATATTAACTGTCGAAAAAGAGACCAAACAGAAAAAAAAGTTAAAAAAGTACTAGACGGCATAAGGTGATATACGTATTATTCCACTCCGCCGACAGGGCATGCGCCTGTAGCTCAGCTGGATAGAGCGTTGGCCTCCGGAGCCAAAGGCCGAAGGTTCGAATCCTTTCAGGCGCGCCATCCGGTCTCTTACTTAGGTAAGTGAGAATTGGCAAAAAGAAATAATGGTGGCTATAGCTCAGTTGGTAGAGCCCTGGATTGTGATTCCGGTGGTCGCGAGTTCGAATCTCGTTAGCCACCCCATTCTTTCTTTACAAAATATCGGTAGCTTCGGCTTCCAGTGTTGATTCATTATTCCCAAGAGTCGATACAAAATTAGTCGGTGAATAGCGCAGCTTGGTAGCGCATCTGGTTTGGGACCAGAGGGTCGGGGG
>NZ_JBGONU010000078.1:0-11125 GCF_041439295.1 Vibrio sp. 1F253
TATTCATCAACGAGTGCCCACACAGATTGATAGGTTTAAATTGTTAAAGAGCTTCTCTTCGTTGTGACTTACATCACTTCGGAAGAGGCGGCCATTCTAGCGTTTTAATTCTCAGTGTCAAACACTTTTGAAAATTAATTTCTACTTTCTAAAAGTAGAAGCGAATTATCGCTTAAAGCTAGTTGCCTTACTAACATTCTTCGCTGAGGCCTTGTGGCGTCTACCGTGTCAGTGAGGCGGCATTATAGAGATGTTCCTCACATTGGCAAGTGTTTATTACCGAAAATTGCAAAAATAACGGTTAGATGATGGATAAACACCCAAAGCCTTATTTATGCAAGTTTAACTACAAAGTACCTACATAATAACCACAGACTTATCCACAATCGCTTTAATTTTATCCCCTAGAAACTAAAAAAGCTGCCTTGAGGCAGCTTTTTAAATGGCAATGAGTCTAAATCCCAGAACCATATTGCTCTCCATCGTCTTCATGGAGACCACATTCTCGTTTCAGACCATTGAAACGGGTTTCTTCTTCAGTCATACCCGGTTCCCATTTCTTAGTTGTATGAGTATCTCCAACAGAAAGGTACCCCTGCTCACGAAGTGGGTGGTAACTAAGGCCATGCTCTTCCAAGTAATAGTGAACATCTTTATTTGTCCAATCTATTACTGGCAAGAACTTAAACACACCATTTTGGATAGATAAGATCGGCAAGTTTGCGCGCGATTGAGATTGCTCTCTTCGCAACCCTGAAAACCAAGTGCCAGCCTCTAGTTCATCCAGCGCTCTTCTCATCGGTTCAACTTTATTAAGTTTGTTGTACTTCTCTATCCCTTCTATACCTTGATCCCAAAGTTTGCCATATTGCGCTTCTTGCCAATTAGAGCTCTGTTGTGCACGAAAGACTTGAAGGTTTAGAGTCAACTTCTGACTTAACTCATCTATAAAGCGATACGTTTCTGGGAATAGGTACCCGGTGTCTGTCAGAATAACTGGAATATCGGGTTTGGCTTGAGTCACTAAGTGCAGCATCAATGCTGCTTGGATTCCGAAACTAGAAGACACCACATGTGTTCCTTCTAAGTTTTCTAGAGCCCACTTCACTCTCTCTAATGCAGTTAGCTGTTCTAACTCAGCATTAATTTGTCCAAGACGAAGTATCTGCTCCGTCTTAGTCAATGCGAGTAGCTCTGCTAACTTCAGTTTTGAAGCGACAGAATTATGCATGCAGATCCCTCTTTGAAATGATCACCTCTTCGATGATGCCAGCTCGGATTGTAAAATCACCGAACCCTTCATTATCCGTTCGTTCCGTAGCCCAACGCCCCACCAGCGAATCAATCTCTTCTAAAATCTGAGCTGACGTGATGTTCTCTTTATACATCTTAGGAATACGAGTTCCGGCTTTGTTGCCACCTAAGTGCATGTTGTAACGCCCTGGAGCCTTGCCGACTAAACCCAGTTCAGCCAACATTGCACGACCACAGCCGTTTGGACAGCCTGTAATACGAAGGATGATGTTATCTTCTTCTGGTAATCCGTGTTTCTTCAGAATGTCTTCAACATCCGTTACAAACTCAGGAAGAAAACGTTCGGCTTCTGCCATTGCTAACGGACATGTTGGGAATGCCACACACGCCATTGAGTTCTTGCGCTGTTCTGAAACGGCATCATCCATTAGACCGTATTGACGTGCCAGCTTTTCAATTTGTGCCTTTTGGCTCTTAGGTACACCTGCAACAATGAGATTTTGGTTCGCTGTCATGCGGAAGTCACCTTTGTGGATCTTCGCTATTTCAGCAACACCTGTTTTCAGCGCTTTACCCGGAAAATCAAGTAAACGACCATTTTCGATGAATAACGCTAAGTGGTGCTTACCATCAATGCCTTCCGCCCAACCGATACGGTCGCCACGGCCAGTAAACTCATAAGGACGACTTTCAGCAAACTCAACGCCTGCACGTTTTTCTACTTCTGCCTTGAATACATCAATACCAACACGGTCTAGTGTGTATTTGGTTTTAGCATTCTTACGGTTCGAACGGTTACCCCAGTCACGTTGTGTCGTCACAACAGCTGCCGCTACATCTAACGTTTTCTCTAATGGCACAAAACCGAAATCGTCAGCTTTACGTGCATAAGTAGAAGTATCGCCGTGCGTCATAGCAAGACCACCGCCCACTAATACGTTAAAGCCCACCAGCTTTCCGTCTTTAGCAATCGCGATGAAGTTAAGATCGTTAGCATGAACATCTACGTCATTTTGCGGAGGAATTACAACCGTCGTCTTGAACTTACGTGGTAAATAGTTACTACCTAGGATAGGTTCTTCATCCGTTGTTGCTAGCTTTTCACCATCTAACCAGATTTCAGCATAAGCACGAGTCTTAGGTAATAGGTGTTCACTGATCTTTTTCGCCCACTCATAAGCTTCTTGGTGTAGCTCGGACTCAACCGGGTTTGTGGTACACAAAACATTTCGGTTTACGTCACCCGCAGTTGCGATTGAATCTATACCAATACTGTTTAGCGTTTGGTGCATTAACTTAATGTTCGGCTTCAATACACCGTGGAACTGGAAGGTTTGACGTGTTGTTAGACGGATAGAACCATAAGAGGTGCTTTCATCTGCGAATTTATCAATCGCTAACCACTGCTTAGGAGTGATGATGCCGCCTGGCATACGCGCACGAAGCATTACGTTATGTAAAGGTTCTAGCTTTTGCTTAGTACGTTCATTACGAATATCACGGTCATCTTGTTGATACATACCGTGGAAACGGATCAGTTGAAAGTTATCTGCGGTAAAACCACCAGTGATACGGTCTTGAAGATCTTGTTCAATCGTACCGCGAAGGTTTTTACTTTCACGCTTCAGACGTTCATTGTCAGCCAAAGGTCCCAGTACTTGACCTAGCACTTCTTGCTCTATTACTTGCTTGCTCATTAGTACACATCCCTTTGGTAACGTTTCGCTTTACGTAAATCATTAATATATTGTTCAGCTTGCTCGCGGCTCTGATTGCCATGTTTTTCCGCTATCGTAACCAACGCTTCATGAACATCTTTTGCCATTCGAGTTGCATCGCCACATACATAGAGGTACGCGCCCTCTTGAAGCCATTGCCAAACCTGCTCTGCCTGTTCAATTAATCGGTCTTGAACATAAACCTTTTCTTTTTGATCACGACTAAACGCAACATCAAGCTTGGTTAATGCACCAGATTTAAGATACCTCTGCCATTCAACTTGATATAAGAAATCTTGAGTAAAGGTACGGTCACCAAAGAACAACCAGCTTTTACCTTCAGCGTCATTGTTTTCACGCTCTTGAACAAAACTACGGAAAGGCGCGATACCTGTACCCGGGCCAACCATGATGATTGGTGTGTTGTCGTCTTGCGGCAGTTTGAAGTTATTGTTGTTCTCTACAAACACCTTCACTTCACCACCTTCTTCAAGGCGTTGAGCTAAGAAACTTGAAGCGCCACCCAGACGAGATTCATCGCCCTTTTGGTATTCAACCAGACCAACCGTCAAGTGAACTTCTTCATCTACTTCTGCTTGGCTTGACGCAATAGAGTAGAGACGTGGAGTTAACTTACGTAGTAGGCCAATCAATTCATCAGCCGATAGCTTGGTCTTCTTCTCAGCTAAAACATCGACAACTTGAGTATTACCCGCGTATTCACGAAGCTTGTCTTTATCTTCCACCAGCTTGATTAACTTCTTGCTGCCCGATAGTTCAGCAAACTTAGTCACAAGTTGAGGGTTTGAAGATGTAATCTCGAATTTACTGACGAGTGCGCTGTGGATAGATAAGTTGTCACCATCGACATCAACACTTTCGATACCAGATAACCCAACCTTAGAAAGGATCTGATTTGCGAGTTCTGAACTGTTTTCAAACCATACGCCTAGCGCATCACCCGGTTGGTAAGTAATACCCGACTCATCAAGATCAATCTCGATGTGACGAACATCTTTGCCCGAATCACGACCGGTGATCTTTTGGCTCGTCAATAATGTCGCGGTGTATGGGTTTTGTTTGGTGTATTGCGAATGACCAGCAGCCGCTTGACCGACTGGTAATTGAACCACATCGGCTTCAGTACCTGTCGATAGCGTCTCTTTTACTTGCTCTAATGCTTTAGCGCGCCATTCCGTTGCTGATTCTTCGTAATCAACATCACAATCAAGACGGTCAACAAACGATTTAGCACCAAGCTTAGCGAGGAAGTTATCGAAGTCTTTAGCCGTTTGGCAGAAGAACTCATAGCTTGAGTCACCTAAACCAATCACACCGTATTGTAGGTTTGATAATTTTGGCGCTTTCTTCGATTGAAGGAATTCATGCAACTCAATAGCGTTATCAGGGGCTTCGCCCTCACCATTGGTTGAAGCTACAAAAATGACGTGTGTCTCTTTGGCTAAGTTCTTACCTTTATAATCACTTGCATCGAAAAGCTCGACAGCAATCCCTAAGGCTTTCGCTTCTGCCTCAAGCGATTCGGCGACACCTTTCGCATTACCGGTTTGGGATGCGAAGATAATGCTGAGCTTACCCGCAGGTTTTTCGGCTACTGCAGCGGCTGCTTGAGCGATTGGCGCGGCGGCCCCCACCGGCTGAGTTTGGCTCACACCCCAAAGGTAACCACTGACCCATGCCAGTTGTTGAGAAGATAATTCAGAAACAGTTTGCTGAAGATGACCCAATTGTTGGTCATTAAGTGGTGCTGCTAGCCCAGGTAACTCAGTAGCCCCAGACTGTGCATTATTATTTTGTGAAGACTCTTTCTTATTTAAAGACATGGTCACGACATCCCTAATCATTGCGTGACGATAGATTAACCACTCCTTTTAATAACAAGAAAGAATAGAAAAGTATGTTTTATAACTTTTTGGAAGTAAAAACCGATTGAAACATCAATTGAGTTACTGGTTTTCAATACGAACTTGTTGAAAGCCAACCGCCATTGCCGACTTAGATGCTAGGTCTAAATCCGCGTAATGACACTCTTCACCATGAACATCAGTAAGCAAAACAAAGCCACCGCCCATATGGCGAAACTCCACAACCCAAGACCCCTCTTGAATTGAGGGCTCTATGATCGCTTCAACCAACAGATTTTCTCGATATAAATTTCGTAATTCATTGAGTGTCATATTCCATCCCTTGCTTTGACCTCACAACATAGACCTTATAAGAATAGACGCTAATTAGGTCTCTGTATTAAGGATGGTCGAAAGTGATGAATGTGCTAACTAATTCCAGAAAAGTATATACCCAAGTAACTTCAAGATGCTTGGGGATAACCAATAGATATAAAAAAACGCCACTTAATAAAGTGACGTTCTTAAATTTCGTTCTAGATTCGTTTTAATTGCCTAAAAGCGTACTTCTACGCCAGCAAACCAACCATCAACCATAACAAATGATTTAGGTGGCCCTGGCTTTGGGTCATCTAACGGATCAGGTTCTTTGTCTGTCTCAAGAGGTTTGTTCAGCTCTGAAGAGAAGAATTTGTCCGAATCAAGGTCGATCACACGATAGCCACCACGAAGTGCTATTTCAGTATCTGCCACTGGAATACGGTACTGAACACCCGCCATCAAATCGGTGCTCTTAATACCGTTGCTATCACCAAATTCCATCGTACCAATGATATCAAGCTGAGTATTAGGGACATTGATTTCTGCGTTACCGTAGAAGCTCCAAGTAAACTCATCAAAACTTGTCGTTTTCGAACTGTACGGATCTTTGTAATGTGAGTTTGCATACTGAGTAAATGTCACACCCGCATCGAAGTTCATCAACTTGTGATCCAACATTGTGTAGTAGAACGTGTAGTCATACTTATCAAACGCTAACAATGTTGTATCAACAGTAGAGTAGCGGAAACTCGCATTTGGCAGCTTAGGGGCATTATGCTCAAATGCGAAATACAACGAAGGTGAGTTTGAGTCACTCGACCTAGCTTCATTCAGCTTTGTACTTCCCCACCACATATCAGCACCGATCTTAGTCGTGTAAGAAAACTCTTCTTCAGCGGACACAGCCGAGCTTAAAGAAAGCATTCCCACTAAAGCAATTAATGGCATTTTATTCATTTGAGATAGCTCCAATTCCATATCGTTGTGCTAATTGTATGCACATTCATAGATTATTGGGGAAAATTCTACCACACATCTTAAATTCTAAAACGATAAACCGCTGACGAGTAAAGATTTGACGACACGATGACCTTAATAACGCCTTTGGTTAGAGCTGTGTACATAGTTTTTGAAAAACCACACACCCACTGCAATCACGATCAGCCAAGGCAGCAGTTTAAACACAACGCCCATCATACCCAAGACCAGCATGACCGCTAACGCGATTCCGGTTGCCGCTAGTACCGTCATAAACGTAATACCAGTAACGAGTAAAGTTGCGACGAAAATAAGAACAAAGATTAATTCAAACATAATGGTCTCCCTAATGAGTTTATGACCTATCTTTCCTACTTTCTAACATTGCAGCTTCCATACCAAGTTAGCCACAACCATAAACTCCTTACTTATCAGGAAAATAAAAAGCCACGCATCTTCATGCGTGGCTTTTCGGAAACTCACAATGGTAAATTTAGCCTCTAATGGCGAATTTAGCCTTGTTCTTTAAACCTTAAGCTTCTAACTTTTAATTCTTAGCTTTTGGCTTTTGCTTTAACCTTGAGGGTGTCTATACATTTAGCTCTTTAGGGATCTTAGCCAATGCCGTCTGTATCACCTCAATGCCAGCACCTTTCTTATGTGCATTCTCACTGATGTAACGACGCCATTGTCTTGCACCCGGCATACTTTGGAACAAACCCAGCATATGACGAGAGATATGACCAAGGCTCGCTCCATTCGAAAGCTGACGCTCAATGTACGGGTACATCTCTTCAACCACTTGTGAACGCTTCTTGATTGGCGTGTCTAAACCAAAGATCTGCTGATCAACTTCAGCCAAGATAAACGGGCTATGGTATGCCTCACGACCGATCATCACACCATCAAGGTGCTGCAAGTGCTCTTTAGTTTGTTCTAATGTAGTGATGCCACCATTTACCGCAATCACAAGATCAGAGAAGTCTTTCTTGATTTGGTACGCGCGATCGTAATCTAGCGGTGGGATCTCACGGTTCTCTTTCGGGCTAAGGCCACTCAACCACGCTTTACGTGCATGGATAGTAAACTGCTCACAACCGCCTTTTTCAGAAACAGTAGAAACAAATTTAGTCAGAAACTCGTAAGAGTCTTGGTCGTCGATACCAATACGCGTTTTCACCGTAATTGGAATATCCGTGACTTCTTTCATCGCTGACACACAATCTGCCACCAGCTCAGGCTCAGCCATTAGGCAAGCACCAAAGCGACCATTCTGAACTCGGTCTGAAGGACAACCTACATTGAGGTTCACTTCATCATAGCCACGCTCTCCAGCAAGCTTGGCACAAGCCGCCAAATCAACCGGGTTTGAACCACCAAGTTGAAGAGCTAATGGGTGTTCTTGCTCGTTATACTCTAGAAAGTCGCCCTTACCATGTAAGATCGCACCAGTTGTGACCATTTCCGTGTACAGAAGCGTCTGCTGAGAGAGCAAACGGTGAAAGTAACGACAGTGGCGGTCAGTCCAATCCAACATGGGTGCAACAGAAAGTCGGTTACTAGCGTATTTACTGGTTTTATTAGTGTTTGTCATGATTCAGTCTCAATTAATACTGTACAAACATACAGTGAATTACCTAGAATTAAACGGAATTACTTCCTGTAGTACCCCTCAAGTACCCCTTTAGGAGTTGGACAATGGCAAGTTATACCATCGAGACCAGAAAGCTAAAAAGCGGTGAACCAAGGTTCAAGGTAACAATCATCGTTAAAAAGAATTCGCGCATTATACACAGGGAAAGCAAAACTCTAAAAAAGAAAGCACTCGCTAAAGCTTTCGGTAAAAAAAGGGTAGCTGAACTAGAAGCTCAAGGGGTACTCAATCAGCCAAAAACAGTCCCCCTTTCGGTACTCCTCGATTTATTCATGGCAGAGCGTGACCTTTGGGACAATACAGGCCGAACAAAACGCTACGTTATTAAGATGCTTAGGGATTGCGACATCGCCCAAGTTGAGAGTAATCAGCTACGAACTAGCGACTTAATCGAGCACTGTAAAAATAGAAGAGGCGCAGGAGCCAAACCCGCAACGATTTATCATGATATTGCTTACCTACGTTCTGTAATGAAAAAGTCTAAGCCTGTCTTCAACATCGACACCAACCACCAAATATTTGATGAAGCTGTACCTGTTCTCATTGATATGGGGTTAGTTGGTAAGAGCCAGAAACGAACACGCCGCCCTACTTCTGAAGAACTGAAACTCTTAAAACTCGGATTAGAACAACGTGAATCTTTCAGGCCAAACGGCACAACTCGAATCCCATTCACTGACATTCTTGAATTCAGCATTCTTACTTGTATGCGAATTGGTGAAGTCTGCAAGCTGCGTTGGGAAGACCTCAACCAAGAACATAAAACGATACTCGTTAGAGATAGAAAAGATCCAAGGAAGAAAGAAGGTAATCACATGATTGTGCCGTTACTTGGCGAGTCATTTGAGATCGCACTAAAGCAACCAAATAAAGGTGAGCTTATTTTCCCATACAACTCACGAAGCGTTAGCGCTGGCTTTCAGCGAGTTAGAAACGAATTGGGTATTGAAGACTTGCGGTACCACGATTTACGCAGAGAGGGAGCGAGTCGGTTGTTTGAGAAAGGCTACTCTATTGAAGAAGTAGCTCAGGTGACTGGGCACAGGAACTTGAATATTTTGTGGCAGGTTTATACACAGCTATTTCCTCATAAATTACATGATAGAAGTTAAACTATTGATAAATATTCAAAACGATTAGAAGAAACTCATTGAAGATGCATGTGGTTTTATATATATTGATTCTACGTTGTGTTTAGAGATAAACCTCGCCATATATTGAGCCGTAAGGCTTGAGGGAAAGCCTAGCTTTCTGCCCTATTGACCCGTACATGACTAACAGTGACCTCGTGAGCACCGTTCGGAACATGCGGGAATTCGAACTTTTTGGGCGACCAAAAGTTCGTCGAGATGGGGGGCTAATTTAACAATTAGAGCTGATCAATCTCATTCTTCATGAGGGCGAACCTAAACTTAAAACTCCGCACGCGGCGGAGGGGTTTAGGGCATGGAGATAAACTATGAAACAAAGCAACTCACAACATGATCAGCAAGTACCTGTCAACGAACCCTCAAAGCGAGAGAAGCGCCAAAAGCAATTCAAACGCTTTTTAGTAGCTCTGAGCTGGATCCACCGCGCGTGGTACTGGTTCAACTTCTTCGGCTTAGGCGGAGGTGCAGAGTAAAACGGTATTCCCCCTAGTTTCGAAACAAGGTGAAATAATATGATTCATAGAGCACTTCGCGTAATACGCCAATACCATGACCTATCAATAGCAAAACTAGCTACCGACCTCCAGTTACCTAAACCTTATCTCGATGGTATCGAAAAAGGTTCGAAGCCTGTAACGGAAGAAATCCTTCAAAAATATTCCGACTTATTCGACATCCCGATGTCCTCGCTTGTTATGTTTTCCTCGCATATCAGTAATGAAAAACGCCTTGCTAAGAAAGTAAGAACATCACTAGCAGGTAAAGTATTAAAAATAGCTGAGTGGACAATAAGTAAAGATGAAAAAATCGAAGCTTAAGATAAAAACTAAAGGTAAAGAGTACGGCATTAAAGACTCTCCATTCTACAACCTTAGAACAAAGCACCACTTAGCAGTTCTGCTAAACTGCTCCAATTCAGATTTAAAAAAATATGCCAAAGATGTTGGCAACTACCATGAATTTGAAGAAAAAGGCGCAAACCAAAAAGTTAGGAAAATTCAGCAGCCAATGAGAGGACTAGATAAAGTTCATACTCGTATCGCAAGCTTGCTTTGTCGAATTACAACTCCCGACTATTTACACTCAGGAAAAAAGAAACACTCTAACGTATCAAACGCTCTAGCACACACAGAGGGAGAAAACTCCCGAACGCCTTTGATGACAACAGATGTGAAGTCATTTTTCCCATCAACATCTAAAAAAATGATTTTTTCTTTTTTCTACTCTGTAATGAAATGCTCGGCAGATGTATCAGACATATTGGCTGACATCTGTACTGTGCACCACTTCTTACCTACAGGTAGTCGAATTAGTATGCCCTTAGCATTTTGGGCTAACTCTAGAATGTTCTCTGAGCTAGAGCAATTATCGAAAAAACACGATATTTTCATGACCGTCTATGTCGATGACCTGACATTCTCAGGAGTTAACGTAAACCCTCTATTTAAAACAACTGTTAAGAAAATCCTCAATCGCTATGGACATATCATGCACCCAGACAAAACAAAAGTATATGACTGCGATGATGCAAAATTAGTAACAGGAGTGATCATAAAGGGCGGTACGATAATGGTTAGAAACGAGCAACGGAAGCAGCTTGTAAATGATTTATCGTGTTGGTCTGTGATTAAAAACCAACCCAACGCAATCAATAACACTTTTACTCAAAGGTTGATTGGGAGACTCCACTCTATGGGTGTTGTTGATGAGACATTTAAAAAGAGAGCAATGACAATTCGAAATCAAACGAATCGAACACCTATCTCTTAAAATGATCTTGCCCCTCTAACCGAGTCAATCGTTCATCCATTTTTGCTGCCTCAGGCGTAACCATTTCACATCCGTTTTAAGAGTTACGCCTACTCCACTTGATAAAGCGCTGACAACGGCGACGATTAGTGTTTGATACTCTGCCATTTACTTAAACTCGTTGCGTAGGGTTTCCCATAGGCCAAATACTATTGGAGCACTTGCGCCAATAATACCCCCGAGTTGAACACCGTCTGCCGATACGCTTGCGGTGATAAGTTCAGGGTGACCAACTACCAAAGCAGCTCCCGCACCAAGTAACGCTAAACCCTTTTTAGTGGATGGTTGGTCAAGGTCGATTCCGATTTTTTCTAGTAAGTATTCCAAATCCGCGTGTTGGGAGTTCGAATCTCTCCACCCCTGCCATCTTCAAAG
>NZ_JBGONU010000079.1:0-10285 GCF_041439295.1 Vibrio sp. 1F253
GCACGCTGGGTTCTTAGGGAGACGGCACTTGGTAACAAGTGTCGTCCACCCGACACTTTCGAGTTAGAAAGTGCCACGGGTAAAAATTCAACCTGAGAGGCTTTTGGACAATTCCGTGTTTGTAATTAGGCTTTTCTCAAAGATAAAGGATTAAACATACGTTAATATACTCATACGTATATCTACTTAGGACATTATGTTGCTTCCCCCTGATATCATAAAAAGTATCCAGAGAGTCTTCTTTAAGGATGAGCATTTTTATCATGATGAATTCCTTTACTCATCAAAACTAAATGATTTATTCGAAGAGCATAAAGATAGTTTAGATCATGTTGATTCTACCGCCTTACAAAACCTAGTGGTTCTTTCCATTCATAAAATTAAGCTCAAAGAAATGGCGTTAGAGAGAATGAGCGTATGGAACTATAACGATATAAAAAAGGAGGAATTACCGTATTTAGAACAAATCATTGAAGAGGTTAGTTGCTATTGGTTAAGTGCAAAATTCTATGATTACCTTTGGTCTACAACAACCCAAAAAAATTTTACAAATGCGAAGAAAGCACTCATTTCATATCAAAGCTTCCCAATTGAAAATTTACTTAATGATCAATCTTATTGGGAAAGAGCTATTGCTTTAGCTACGTGGGCAGACGTTCCGGAAGCATATGAAAGCATTATTGATAATTTAATAAGTGCAGCAGCACAGGACGATCTAGCTTTCATTGTTGCTCGTTTACTAATTAAACAGCCTAAAAAAGTATTCTCACTGCATTCTCTAGAGCTTACCAAGTTGGTAAAACAAGCGATTGATACTCTAATCAGTGAAAAAAATTACTCTATCGCTATAAGCTACTGGGAGTTACTTCTAAAGATTGCCAATAGAAGCTTACCTTCATCTCTAAACAAAAATGAAATCAAACACCTATATAGTGTAGTGATACCTACTACCGCTGGGCAATTCAAGAAAGAGAGCGCAACAGTCACCTATTGACTGCTAAGCACTTTCGAAGTGCATTAAGTTTGCTTGAAAGCCTCGACGGAAAATATAAGACAAAGCATAACATCGACTCATTAGAGCAAAAAATAGAGAATGAGTTAGTTAAAACTAGGGAAGATATAACCAAGCAATTCGAGGTCTCAGCTCAAATCCATAATTTAGATTTAACTGATATGATCACGCAGACTAAAAGAGCCATGCATGATCAGTCTTTTGAAGCTATTTTTTCTATTCAAGGCGTAAACCTATTAAATATAAGAACCCTATACTTTGAATCAAAAAAAGACCAAGGATTTTTTGTTCGCACTTTTTGCGGTTCTATCTCTTTTACAGATGAAGGCGGTAAGCTATTAGGTAGCTACCCCACTCATTCCGCAGAAGCTCGATACGCCCAATGGGTTCAGTCTTACCAAAGAGGCTGTAACCTTTTGGCTTCAGGAAGTATTTTGCCTGCTTTACATACTCTAAAAAATGGGAACAACATTGATAAAGAATACTTTTCTGAACTAATCAACAACTGTTTAATTATTCCAACGTCGCAACGCGCATTAGCAACAAATGCTCTATGGTTTGGCTATTGCGATGATTTTTCAACTTCACTTATGCTTATTTGTCCATTGATTGAGAGCATGCTCCGCTTCATCCTGCAAGAATCAGGAATTCCAACAGTCACCATTAACACTGCTTGTGAGGGCGAAAAGAGTATATCTTTATTACTAAAGCTATCTAAGAAACATAGAATACTAGACTCGTTTCTTAAATTTGAAATAGAGGCGCTATTCTCTGACAGACATGGCTTTAATTTCCGAAACAAAGTGGCACATGGGATAATAGATGATCAAAGTAGTCAATCATATGGTGCTATTTATGTATGGTGGTGGTTCTTAAGAGCAGTAACTCTTTATCAAACTCCAGTACAACCTGATTAAACGCCATAATTGAACCTAGATATTTCGACGGAGCTAACAACTTTTGGGGCACTTTCAAGCTAGAAAGTGCCAAGGGTAGAAATTCAACCTAAGAAACTCTTGGACACAAACAGCTTAGGCACCTTACATTAAACCATAAGGTTAGACGAAGTATCTTGAGACTCTCAAACGTTTGGTTGTCCTTTGTAGTTAGTACATATAGCCAAGCCAGTCAATATGGCCATCTCCCCAATTCTTTGCATTCATTGGCTTTATATAAAGCTCATCAACATGTTCAACAGCAACACCATAATTCGTGTGTTCATGAAGCCTTAACCATGAATTGGTTCCCTTAACTTGAATATACCCTCGTGCTGAATAGAAACTTTGCAGCTCTGAGACAAGAATGATGAAGTCTACCCCCTTACCTTCGCAAAACAAGGAAACCTCGGATAACATCAACGTACCAATACCATGACCTCGATAATGTTCAGCAACACAAAAGTCGACTATCCCCAAAACCTTGTGTACTTCATTCCCAACTTTTATTACCCGATAATCTAATCCGAGATACCCGACAAGCACATCACCTTCATACTGTAGCGCACGAAGGTGAGGGAGTTGTTTAAAGTAGGAACGCCCAACTTGATGCTTTGGAAATGATTGATTCCGCAACATCATAATTTCTTTATGCTGCTTTTCGGTCACATTAATTTCATATACGATTTTCATACTCATCCTCGTAAGAGCTAACGGGCGAAACACCAGAAAGTTAAATTTATCCACTTGGTATTACATGCCAGTAATGAACGTTTTGATTGTGTATTCAGTTTTGAAACTTGCAAATTTAAATTGAGCAGTGGCCCTAAACTCACGAAGAGTTTACCAAGGCCATAACACCTAACAGTATAAAAATACTTCCAGACCACCTTGAGAAAAAATCAACCCAGTGACTTCTTGCTTGAAACCTTTTATGTAGATGACTAGCCATCAAAACACTTAAAAGATCCGCGCTGCTAAACATTAAATTCGTAAAAACTCCCAAAATAAGTAATTGCAGCCAAACAGCAAGACTACCTACTTCATTCACAAACTGTGGCAAAAAAGCAAGATAAAAAATTGCGGCTTTAGGGTTCAGGACATCGACGATGACACTCTCAATGAAAGTTCTTTTAGGAGAGACCATATTATTTTCGCGAGAAGTAACCCTTAACTTTTTAGTTAGATAGATACGCTGGAACCCCAACCAAACGAGGTAAAGAGCTCCTAACTTTTGAATGACGGAATAGAGAGTAGGATTAGCTAAAAGCACCGAAGACAAACCTAATACAGCTAAAATCACATGGACATACCCTCCTATATGAGGCCGAAAGCTGCCATTATTCCTACTTTCTTCCCTCCTGACACCGCTTGAGCAATACTATAAAGCATCGCCGGACCGGGCATGAACGCATATAACAAAGTAACAACTAAGTAGGTAAACAATTCCGTATTTGAAGTCATTATTATTCAAACTCCCTTCTATTTTTAACCATTTCATTCTCCAATATTACTTTCCATATTGAAGTTTCTCTTCTCCAACCCTAAGGCAGCCAATTGATGAAATTCCGTTTGTTGATCCCCTCGAACCGCGAGTAATTTATCTCTCATCTTTGCGACCAGAGTACACCTAACTTCTTTACCATTCACCGAAGCAAATGATTCACGAAACTTTTTGGCAGAATTTTCATCTTGTTTAAGCAAGAAAATATTCCTCTCAATTACTTCAAAAAATTCGGAACTACTTTTATGTCTCAGAAAATTAACTCTGCTATGAGCAGACCTACTTGTAATTTGTTGATCAAAGCTATCAACGAGAGTATTTGCCGCTTTAAGACTTTTTCCCCATTCGAGCGTCATACTTTCAAGCGTCAAATATTTCGTTGGTAGATTATATTTTTTGTGTTCTCTGATAGCGGTTTCCACTAACATCTGTGTCTGATTGTCACTCAACTCCAACTCATTCAAGTTAAAAGAACCATAGAGCATTATTAACTTATCTCCCTCTTGTAGGATTGCTAATGCCAAAGGTGTCCTCAATTGAGGCCACATTTTACCCATAGATAAGTAACTACGGAATAAGTACCTCGATACCATAATAATTTCACCGAAAACATAAAATCACTTACGGTAAACTAAACCACTAATATCGATTGAATTAATAATTAACTGATAATTTATTAATTGAAAATCAATACATACCCTAGAATCACAGGTCAAAAATTATCAGGCATATATAAGATATGGATAACTATAGTGACCCTTGGGATAAAATACGCTGGCATAATGAAGAACACTTCTCTATTGATGAAGTTGGATTTAATTTGGTTTCTTGGGGAAGTCCCAAAAAGAGAACTACGGAAAATAATTTCGTTCTAGTTAAAGATCCTTCATTCGCCAAATCAATGTCACGAATCTGTGCACCTTTGACTCCAAAGAACATTATTGAGTTTGGGTTATATCACGGTGCTAGTCTCGTTTTACTCGATAAGATTTTCACCCCTGACTCCATCATAGGCATAGACGAACGCCAAGAACACCCAGCCTTAAGTCAATACCGAAAGGGATCTTCAGCACACTCTGTAATAGAACCTTATTGTGGAGTAAAGCAAGATCATACAGACAAGCTCATTCAAATATTAGAATCACACTTCCCCAAAAAAAATGTAGACCTAATTATTGATGATTGCAGCCATTTATATGAACCAACAAAAGCCGCCTTTTTGACATCATTCCCTTATCTAAAATCAGGTGGGATATACATCATAGAAGATTGGGGATGGGCGCATTGGCCGGGCGAGTTTCAAAAGAAAGAGTTTTTCCCCGGAACTCCTTTAAGTAAATTGGTTTTCGAATTACTCATGCTTCAAAGCGTCATTCCAAATGTCATAGCTAAAATTGAAACTGATTATAATCACGTTGCTATTACTAAAGGAGAAGAGAGTAGCCCCAATAACCGGAAACTATTTGAACTCATAAAATGCAAGACCTCGATTCACATTGAGAAACAATGATAAGTTCATACTCCATACTAGCTATAGCTATTATTTTAAGTTCATTAGACAAATGGATATCACGAATCTTCCTTAAGAAAAATAATTTATGCAATGAGTACTTACTAGCCTATCAAATAACATGCAGTGTACTAGCTGCGCTGTTTGTTGCATTCGAAATCAAACAAATCCCCACAACACTCGACAATACAAGTAAACTTTTGGAGCTGTTGGTTTTGAGTATATTCAGTATTTTCTCGTGGATGGGTTTTGCATACTCGACCTTCAGGGCTCGTACTTCAATTGAATTAGGCGTTGTCTCTATAATATCTAAAACAAAGATAATCTGGAGTGCTATTTTCGGAGTTAGCTTTTTAAATGAGAAACTTACTTTCCTTCAAATAGTGGGCGTTATGCTCATACTTATCGCCTCACTACTCATCAGTAAAAATAACAAAATAGGTCTTCTTTTTTCAAACAATTTTCACGCGTGGCTCGCCCCAATCTTTCTCACTATAGCTATAGGTATTGATAAAGTGCTTACGATCTACTTACCCTCTAGCATTATCCTTTTCATCGGTTTTTCTGGAACTGCTCTTTTGACGCCTCTACTATTTAAAGTTCATTATGGGTTAATCAAAAAAGTTCTAGCTAACGCGATAATAACAGCTACTTGTGGCACGGCAAGCTACTATCTTCTCTTAAAAGTGCTCAACACTAGCGCTTTTAGTTTAGTCATGGCTTTATTCCAAGGTGCCTTTATCCTCGATATTCTTTTTGGTTACTTCTTTTTAAAAGAGCACACTAACCTTACAAGGAAAATAGTCTCTTGTTTACTCGCCACCCTTGGCATTTTGACTTTGGCTTCATAACGTACACTTATTTACAGAACTCCAAGTGTGACTCTCCAAAACACAAACTTCACCAAAAAACCTAACCTTAAAATTTGATGTACTTATGTTATTCCGACAGATATTTTAATCACCATTCCCAAAAATCCACTTCATATCTAAACCATTCAACCTCCTCATCGGTCAGTTCCGGTATTAATTTGATAGGTCTTCCTCTGCGTTTAGGGGGAGATTTCGTCGGCTTAGGTTTGGAGGCTCTCACTTTTCGAGTTTTAGGGTTATTCACAAGCTGGTCTGATAATATTCCACTAATAACTTCCCCTATCGCCTCAGCAGATTGTGAGACCTGCGCATCATCCACATGAGCATAACGAAGCGTGGATGAAATACGCGTGTGACCCAACAGTTTCGACACCATTGGGATAGGATACCCCTCTAACACCGCATAACTGGCAAAGGTATGGCGCAAATCGTGAATGCGAACATCCTCGATATGGGCTAAGGCTCGCACCTGTTGCCAGACCATACTAACCTTAGTCGACCGACTCACAAAACGATGCAAGGGCATAAACACATCATCGTGTGATTCGCTACGATGCGCCCATACTTGCTGTGGTATGTCTGAAAGGAGTTGCTGCGCTTCCTTGCCCACATACACCACCTTCGCACCCGTTTTGCTGTCCGGCAAGTGCCACTCCCTGCCTTTAACAAAAGACCATTGCAGGCCTGTTACCTCAGAAATTCGACACCCCGTTAACAGCACCAGCTTTAGCACCTGGCAACAGCACGCTTCCAGATCACCTTGCTGGCTGATCACCATTAATGCCTTCTGCAGTCGCGCTAACTCATCCAAACTCAAAAAACGATTGAGCTTTTTTTTGCGATTTTGCTTAAGACCGTCACAAGGGTTGTTCATGCAATAGCCTTGCTTCACCGCATATTTGAAGATTGAACGAAGCACATCAAGATTACGATTAGCTGCTCCTGCGTAAATCTGGCTAAGTTCATCAAACCAACGATGTACATGACACGAATCAATACGGCTGACAGGAAAACGTCCAAACTCGGGCAACAAATGCCTTTTTAAGGCGCTCGACGCTGTCCCTTGCGTACTCAGTTTCCATCCCTTGCAGACCTTCTCCGTCCATTCTTCTTTCACCAAAGCATCGAAGCGGATCAACCGTATAGGTTTCGTCTCTTTGTCTAAAAAAGAGGCCTGTAAAGCTTGTACTTGTTGTCTCATTTTTTTTAGTGTCAGTTGCCCCACTGCCGCCAACGTCTTATTAGGAACGGATAAATGAGTCACATAGAAACGGCGACCATCGGTATAAACTCGAACCCCTAACGCTGGCACTTGAGTATCCCACACCGTATACGTCCGAGTTTTCGAATGAAGTGATTGAATCACTTTAGAAGTGAATAACAGTGACTTCATGAGCGCATACCTTTAACGAGTACACCCGACACATGAGAAGCCGCCTGACACACGTCATCACGTCCCAAATGTGCATACTTTAGCGTCGTTTCCGCTTCAGCATGCCCCAAAAGGCGACTCAGCACGATCAAGTTTACCTTCGACTGAATGGCAATACTGGCGTAGGTGTGACGTAAATCATGCAAACGTACACCTTCCAATCCTGCCAACTGGCGAGCCTGTCGCCAGAATATACCCAACTGATTGGTGGATATGGGTTGAGTGTTACAAGGGGCTGGAAACAGGTAAGGACTCTCTGATTGCCATGCATCAAGATAAGCTCTAACTTGTGAGCAAAGGTAAACCGTTTTCGCCCCCGTTTTACTGTCTAGTAAATGCCAGTGACCACCTCGGTACTCTTTCCATTGTAAGGTTCTCACTTCCGATGAGCGGCAACCTGTGTATATCAACAAACGTATTATCATGACCTTAGCCGGGTTATCGCCCTCTAACGTGTCTAACACTCGCCAGAGTTGTCGCAATTCATCTTTACTAAGATAGCGCTCTCCCCCTCCCTCTTTATAACGCTTGAAACCACGGCAAGGATTGGTATTTTTAGGACGATATTCCCACGTTTCACATTGTTGCATCATAACCGACAGCAACACTAACGCTTGGTTGGCTGAGCCTTTCACATGGCTTAACTGGGCAAACCACTGCTCAACATCATTTCGAACAATGGATTGTACTTCCCTATCTCCAAGATAAGGGGCGATCTGAAGACGAAAGGCACTTTCGTTCTTTTTCAAAGTGCGAGGTTTCCAATGACGAGGATAACGCTCAAAAAACTCTTGGCCGAACGCCTGTAGCGTTATGGAGGGCAATGCTTCAATTTTCGGACTGCGCACCTGCTGAACAAACAGCAAGGCTTCTCGTCTTGCTTGACGTAATGAGTAATCTAACGTGCAACCTAGCTTATGATTTTGCCTCAATCCGTTGTGCTGAAAACGAACGAAAAACACGCACCTCCCTGACGGGTAGACTCGTAAATACAACGTAGACACCTTGGAATCATAGTATTCTTGTGTGGTCGAAGTCGGTTTAACGCGCTCGACAAATCGCTGAGTAAGAGATATTTTTTCCATTTCAAGCTCCTGTTTACAGGGGCACTTTTGAACCGTAGAACGCTGTCAAACATGCCATAACACTAAAAAACAAAAACTAAATACCAATAAATTTCAATAATTTAAAACAGACAACCACCCATAATCGCCAGATTATGACGTAGGGTGTGGATGATTCCCAAGCGGTAACAATGACCTCCAATGAGTCTGCATCTAGTTTGTTTTCTTGGGGGGTGTTTTAGGAACGTCGAGCTCAAAAGCCGAACCGTTGGCGATTGAACCTAGGGTGATTGAGACCATTAGGGAAGGAATGTAAAACGGAAAAAGAAGATCGTGACACAACTAGCGCTGCACCATTACGGTGCAAGAAAGGTTATTTTAATGGCGACTGATAATAGACTTTTTGAACTTTTTTGATGTATATTTTTCTGGCGCTTTCGGTACGTTTAAGAAATCCTGCATTATAAGCGCCTACGCTATTCCAATTATAACCATGGCTGGCAAAGTTAGAGCTTAATACCCACGCACCTAATGAAACATTAAAACAAGGTTCGTAGACATTGGTTTCATTGACATTAAATTCAACCAGTCGAGGAAACCAACTAGAGTTAATTTGCATGAGTCCAAAATCACGACTGGTTACTTGACCTTTTTTATTTTTGTTTTCGTTATAAGCATGAGGATCAAGACTGCTTTCAACTTGTGCTATCGATCGCAGCAAATCTGGATCAACATTATAATGTTGTCCTGCTTCATCAAAACAAAACGAATACCCGACACTTGGAAATACCGACAATAATAAGATTAGTTTTTTCATAAGCTAAAAAATGGAGTCCAAAGGAACTCCATTATATCGCGTGAATTGACGTCATCAATATTCATTAGGGAGTAAAATCGTAGTGCAACTACGATCACGCTCGGTAATTATCCAAACTTGTTCATTACAAATGGTATAACTGGATAAAACCCGCTCGCCTGTCTTAGTGGCTTCGTCATTGGTAAGTTTATCTTCAACACAGACATTTCCCCAATCACCATTTTGGTGACGATGTAAGTAAATCGGTAAATTCACACCAATATTGTTATTTAGCAGTTCAGCAATGCCTTGTGTACAAACAACTTTGCCAAGATCAAACGGCACAGCCGTACAAAAATAATTTTTTCCTTTTGTTTCTTCGTTACCTGATGTAACATTTTTAATGTTCATTTTATTTACCCCTGTATTTAAATTGAATTTGCCTTGATATTTGATACAGCAAATATCAAGGCGCTTTACTTTTAGCGTTTAATAAACGTCTTCCGTTTTACGAATGTGATTAAACACCTCATACACTTCATCGTAAGAAATGCCATACCCTTCGAGCTTTTCGACACAATCACAAATGTCATTGGTATAGAAACACTCGTGATTGAATAGCTCACGGCGAATGATCGCTTTTTTACCATTCTCTTCGATGTCTTCGACGATCCCTTCTTGAGCAATAGAATCTAAACGGGTCATTAATTGCTTCGCATTATCAACAGGGCAAATTAAACCCATACCTAATGACGCATATTTCACGCCCTCTTTTTTTTCTCCATCGAGCTGCTTATTAGAAAAAGCAAAGAACGCCCCGCCTCATTAAATGCTTGCGTTTGTTTGGCTTGAATATAGTGAGAGAGATATTTCATCACTTACTCCTTACGTTATTAAAAAATATCCCAAGAATTAAAACGGGCAACGGTGAAACGAAAAGAGGGATCTCGAAGGGGTTGATACATCCTTCACAATAAAATTGTCAGTTAAGTCCCCTATTTTAAAGTGGTGCAAGATACTCTTCTCAACCTCAGCCTGAGTGGATGGGTAGAACTTAGAATCACGCAAAGTAAATCCTGCAATTTTGAGTTCAGCTAAGGTAATGTCGCTACACGGCGTAAGAGAAAAGCCGTGCTCTTCTCCCTCTGTACGCTGAGGAA
>NZ_JBGONU010000080.1:0-9772 GCF_041439295.1 Vibrio sp. 1F253
GTTTTTTGACTTTCCATTCACCTTCGCCATAAACCTTAAGGCCAGTCGCATCAATCCAAAAGGTCAAAGAACCGCGGTTAATGAGTGATTGGTTGTATTGCTTCCAGTTGGTTGTTTTGTAACGAGGTTTAGGCATAGGGCTACGAGAGGGAGTGAATGTAGCTGATCAGATCGTAGGTTTTAGGTTTAGTTCCAATGAATTACGCAACAAAGCCTTCCATTCATAATCATTGGCAGGAAGGCCTTCGCTAAGGTCTGAGTCGAAATATCGAGTAAAAATGCAAATGTTTTTTTCATTCCCCTGTGTTTCGATTGTCAGTTTTGTCTTTATTTTCAAAATTATATACAATAGGACTAGCGAGCCTGACTGCAAAATCGTGGTTATAGGATAGTTAGAAAATATGATAATGAATTTAATCTATGGTCTAATTTCATTGTAAATGTAAGAAGTCACGCTGTCTTTGAAAGTTGACCAACTAAAACAGCATGACTGGGGGTTCTTTGTTTAGGAATGAATACTAATTCCTGAATACAGCTCGCTCATCGTTAAAGAATCAAAAAACAACGTAAAAAATCACGTTCTTTCCCTATGAATAATATTTAATTTTCGAAAACACACCTAAATACGAACACTCTTCAGAAACTCCACAGAAAAAATTAAATTATACACCAATCAAGCCATTCAAATAGGACCAAAACAATGGGCATTTAGGACTTAATATCTTATTTATTAGAATCTTAAATAATAACAAATAGAATACAACACATCGGATTTGTTATTTATAAATATCAAATTACTATCTCGCCGCTCAATAATTTCTAACCAAAAAATAAACAATAAAAAGGTATTAACATGTCTATAACTTTTCAAGGTAACCCCGTTTCAATCTCAGGTCTATTTCCTAAACCTAATCAAGTAGCACCAAGTTTTACTCTCTGCGACAAAGAATTAAATAGCCTAACCTTAGAAAGCCTAAAAGGGAAAAATGTCTTATTAAATATTTTCCCTAGCATTGACACCCCAGTTTGTGCTGCAAGCGTTCGTACATTTAACGAGAAAGCCGCTAATTTAAACAATACAATCGTATTATGTGTTTCTGCTGATCTACCCTTTGCTATGAATCGTTTTTGTGGTGCAGAAGGCATTGATAATGTAACAACCGCTTCTTTCTTCAGAGAGTCATCATTCACTGAAAACTACGGTGTAAACTTAAATGAAGGTGCGCTTGAAGGATTAGCTGCGAGAGCTGTTATCGTTATCGGTCAAGATGGTATAGTCAAACATAGCGAATTGGTTTCTGAAATTACTACTGAACCAAACTATGAATCTGCGCTAGCGGTTTTATCATAATCATGCGTAAACTACTTATTGTTGCTGCCACCCTTTATTCAATAAACGCCTTCGCAAAGTTTGAAACTACTGAAGACGATGCTGGATTTGGAGAGACACAAGTCGTCACACTTGATAACACCACAAAGTTTGATCTGATTGGTACACCATTAGAAGTAGGCGATTTATTGCCTTCGGCTAAGATGTTGACTTCAGATTTAGAAAGCTATGATACTAGTGCGCAAAGTAAATCGATCAAAATTTATAGCATATTGACATCTGTTGATACACCTGTTTGTGTTCAACAAGCTATTGAGCTTTCTCAATACATAGAAAGCAACCATCACAAACTTCAAGACATTGAATTTTATGCAGTCAGTGCGGATACTCCTTTTACTCAACAGCGGTTCATTAGAGAGCATTCTCTTGACGGAGCGACATATCTTTCTGACTCTTCGGAACATAAGTTTGGCCTCAATACAGGAACTCAAATTAAGCAGTTAGGCTTACTTAGTCGAAGTATTATTGTAGTGGGTATGAATAACCAAGTCATTTATACCCAAAGAGTACCTGAACTTACAACTATCCCTAGTTTAGAACGAGCAGTGAAAGTTGCGTTAGAAAACCGCTAGACTCCGGAAATATATAAGGGGCATTAGCCTCTTATATATTAACCTAATTCCAATTATATAAATAACAATCAATAATGAAAACCATAAAAAAACAAAATATATTTATAGGGTTGTTAATCCTGGTATCATTAGGTGCTCTTAAACTAAAAGAATCATCTATATTAGAAGCATTAGTAGAAGAAATTTTAATTGAAAATTATATAATAAAATCAAAATACAACATGGCACTCCATCATTTCATTAAATAATATCAACTTAGTTACAACTGCCTCTCTCCAATAGTACACCGATGCAATCCCATAGATTAGTCAAGTAGAGTCGATATCATTATACATACGAACTCACAAGAGGAAGGCATCAACGCATCTCAATGAAACCAGACACATAAATGGAAGTAACTGTGCTGATTTAAGTATACCTTTCAAAGTTCTCGTTAAAAAACAAAGCAAAATTGCCCTCAACGCCTATAATCAATTCTTATTATAAACTCGAGTTCATACTATTTTACTAGTTGTTGTCTATTGAATAATTTGGTAAGTTTGTAATATTTCATTTAAAAACAACACCAAGTATAGGTATGCAGCTATCTATGTGGGATTTTAGACCTCATGAACACTCTCAACTTCGAAATAAAATATCAGGTGAAGAAAAGAGACTAACAAAAACAGAAAGCCAGTTATTATTGCTCTTACTGTCGAATAACCATCGAGTCGTAACTAAATCTGAAATTCACAAAAAAATTTGGCCGGGGAAATTTGTTTCAGATGCCAGTATCACACACGCCATTGCATCATTACGTTTAGCTTTGAATGATACAGTGGAAGCACAATGTATCATTCGAACCGTACCTAAAGCCGGTTACTTTGTCGCTTATAATAAAATAGCTCTAGTTTTAACTAACCAAGCCCAACCCGAGACTAGGCGACCTGATAAGGTAGTGGCTTTTAAGCTTAAATGTTCTTGGCAAGCTGGCGTAATAGTTTTATTAGTCAGCATGAACTGTTTACTGTTTTGGTTTTTGTTCATACCTTCACAAAGCGAACCTAAACTGAACATGTCAAGGTTGAACTCTCAAACTAACACCTTTACGATCAAGAACAACGATTTTCATAGTCAACAACTCTTAGAACAGCTGATTAGGCACCCTACTTTAAACAATGTGAATTTTTATATTGCTTCAAATAAAACTAGGATTTATGTAAGTTGCATTCACCAGAATGCATCATCACCTTACGGCCAAAGCATCAACTTTTCCATTGATGTTAAGCGCGCTATAGAGGGGATTAGCAATGATATTGTACAAAAATGCCAATAAACACTATTTGCTTAGCGTTGTCTTTTTACTTGCCTTGTTGCCTATTCAAATTTTTCTCAATGCATCGTTTATTCCTAGTTTTGCTCAAAACGTTAATACCCAAATAAGTAAAACAGTTCTGACTTACGGTGAGCAAATGGGAGATAAGAAATACAGAAAAATCGACTATCACTTAAAACCTTATCTATGGAACCGATTTCTATTAATGGCTTCTATCCATTTCGACAATGGAAAAAAACTGGACACACAATTTCTTATTACCTTTTGGCCGAAATCCATTTATTCCATAAAATATATAAATCAACTGGTTAACACTCCAGAAACAGAATATTTTGATTTACCAGAGCAACATGCGCTCTTTGATGGCGGCGAAGAAAATTTTCAAACTTTGTTAGAAACCTCCCACCAATATTGTTACATCCAACTGTCGAACAACTCAGTTCAATGTGTCAATATATCTGAAAATAAAGAAAAAATTGACGTCAATGACAAGAAAACAACATAGCATGTGGATATTTAATCCAACCCTTAGGCGCCAGCTAACTAACCAAAGTAATGGGGAGAGCAAAAAATTGCACTCTACAGATTGCAAAATTTTAGAGCTTTTATGTCAAAATCAAGGCGAAACCGTTTTAAAAAGTACCCTAATCGACGTGGCTTGGCCAGGGCGAGTCGTCTCGCAAGCTAGTTTAACTCAGTCTATAGCCCACCTACGTATAGCTTTAGGTGACAATGGCCGACAACAAAATATTATAAAAACAGTCCCAAAGCATGGTTATTTACTGGTAAGCAACATAATAAGCCTTGAGGTGCCAATAGTTCTTGAACAAAACAACTCATCAACACCTAGTTCAGAAATAATCCCAGACACTCTCCAACCTCAAGACCATGAGAAGACCAGTCTATCGGCCCATCTACAATACCTTCAAAGATTCATTCTATTGACTCTCTCACTGTTATTTTTAGTTAGTCTCACTTGGTTAACGCGGATCATATATTACAATAGCACCACAGATCGTATTCAATGGAACCAGCGTGAACATTTGGGCGTAACGTACTATTTTACTGATACTAAAAATGGAGATAAACGTTTCAATGACCTCAAAGGGAGATACTCAAGTGACTTACGTATGCTCTATATTTCTGAAAACCCTGAGCAACTCTATGTATCGTGTGTTTATCAACCTAATAATTTACATGAACACAACACAATGAATTTTAGTTTTTCCCGAGACTATTCAATCGAGCAAGTAAGAGAGGAAATTAATGAACAATGTCGGTAAAGCCATTATTTTTCTGGTCTTGGCAAATATACTCGTCATTACGTTTATCTCATGGATAAATACCCTTAATCATCCTCTATTCTTAGATGGTCGAAACAACATCATGTTATTTTCTCATGGTCGTACATATAAAAAATTTGAAGTCGACTCCTTCAAAGAAGTAATTACCGTAGATCATCTGTGGGGAGGAGTTCACGATGCGCATTGTAGCTTATTATCCGAAGGCGAAAACAAAGCCCTCAACATCTATTACTCCGTTTATTTCTGGGGTGCAGACCTCTTTTCGACAACCAACGCGCTACGTAGCGCAAACTACACTCCCTCAACAGAACTTGATTTCACTGAAGCACACTTGATTGAGAATTCATCGGAACAATTTTTCCAGACCTTATACCAAGATAAGTATATTTTCTGTTATTCCAGTTTATTGACCGGCAGTGTCCAGTGTATCACGGCCGATTAATTAGAGTAATCAATCTAAATCATCAACAGATTTAGTTATAACTAAACGTGTTGATTATAAACATGTAAATATCAATGACTTAATTTATTCATTTAAAATCAATCTAATGACGAGTAATTTAAATTTCGGATTTGTTTATTAGTGTTCTTAAGGGTTTATGGACATAGTACTAGCAAATAGGACATATTTGAGAAACGTAATACTCATGATCAGAAAAAGAGAACCTTTAAAGATTACTGCACTCTTGTTAGAAGGAAGCCCAATCACAGCAATTTCGGGACCAATCGAAATGCTGACAATTGCTTCAATGCAAGCAGGATTACCAGCGCCACAGGTCAGTTATGTATCAGTCACAGGGGGGCCGACTCAATTCTTAGGGGGGCTAACAATTAACAGTAGTACGCATTGGGAATCCGTCGAACATACCGACATTTTAATAATAGGTGCTTGTGGTGACATAAATAAGGGGTCTTATGTCTTACCCAAAGAGGTTAAATATTGGCTAAAAAAACAAATTACGCAGTGTGAATTTGTTCTCTCTTTATGTACGGGGACATTTCTTCTGGCTGAGCTTGGGGTTTTAAACAAACGAAGCGCAACTACACATTGGGTATATGCTGAAGATTTTCGAAATCAATTCCCCCAAGTAAAATTCAAACCACACTTGAAAATAACTCATGAAGACCGATATATTTGCACCTCCAGCATTAAAGAATACTTTGCTGCAACAATTTTGTTAATTGATGCTTTGTTAGGCACGGCCCAAAGAGTTAAATGTGAACAGTACTTAGGAGGTGATGTTTCAAAAATTAAGCGAATTTGTTTAACGAGCTTTGCTCAATACCATCAACATAGCGACAGTTTGATTGATCGGTTACAAGAGTGGATGCACAATGAAGACCCAAGCAGGCTATCTGTCGCTATGTGTGCAGAGAAAAGTTTTTTGAGTGAAAGGCAAATGAAACGTCGCTTCAAAGCAGCAACTGGCGAATCTCCAATGAACTACATACAACGTATTAGAGTGGTATTAGCGAGAGACAAGCTGGACACTACCAGCTTAAACATAGAACAAATATCCCAGCAAGTTGGTTACAGTGACACAAACCATTTTAGGTCGCTGTTTAAAAAATTTTACGACATGACGCCCACAGAATATCGCAAAACGACACAGGCTTGTGAGATTTAAGCACCTTAATTCTAACTGGACCTAAGCCCTTAGCTAAAAAGGGAGTTATTCACTTGGATTGAAATGATTAACCCAATAATAAAGCTGGTATCTCTCCGGCTTTGAGCTCCACAGCCTTCATCAATTCAACTTTAAGAAAGTTGATGTCTCTCCGCCTACGCTTGTATCTGCAAGCGTTCAACGACAAACCACAAGGGAAAGAAAAGCGAAACAAAAACAAAGTCGACTAATTTACCTGCAAGAAATAAACGATGACGATCTTGGTGAGTCAAATGCGTATTGATTATAAAATTCAGGGCGAGTAATCATGTGGATAAAAAGTGGCAACTAACATTCACTAGATACACTGTTAGCTCGTAAACCGTAAAAAGTTCAGCCTTAGGTTCAATCTGACAAACATCGCTTAAAAAATAATGACTGCCAGATTAGGCCCAAGCAACTACTTTTGATGTGACATTTTTGCCACTCAGACAAATACTATTGAGAGAGTTTTTCTAAGACAGGGGTTATGGACCGATGAAGCTCACTGGACTCATATGCACCAGCTAATAATTTACTCGGATAAGCAATTGAATGGCTTAATACCTCACCAATATTGTTAATATGAATACGCTTATCAGCCACACAAGCACTCAAACATGTTCTAATAAATTGTTGGGATGTATCAAGCTCAAGCAAGCGTGCGCATCGCAGCGCTTCTTTGGTTCTTTCATAAAGCATTTCTTCAGATAACACGATTTACCCCTTCTCCATTCAATAGCATAACAATATGAAACTCTTCGCTTTTCCTCATCGCAGCAAGGAAAAGGCTCTCTCTCATTTCTCTTTGAATTATATTGTCGCTAATTACATACTTCGTCAAAATGTCAATCGCTTGTTGCTCGTTAATGTCTTCCTGACTAACTATCGCTGACAAGACACTTTTCGATAGATTTGACGAAATATCAAAATTTAGTTCTTTTGCCTTTACAATCATCGCTTTTATAACTTTGTTTTTTTGAGCTCTGATAGTACATATCTTCAGCTCATGCTTATCAAATGCATATCCAATGTCATCTAACAGTTGGCTCAATTCTTGATACACTTTACATTCCTCTAGTTCATTGTTCTTGTTCCTCATATGTTAACGTTATATGTTTAAAATAAAACAGTGAAACCAATTGCACCAACAAAACAAACCAACCAAATATCATGTAGTTATAAAAATAACACCATTATTACGTCCATAAGATCAGATATATATGTCCTATTTGGTTACTATATTGGTAATGATAGCGATCTATTTACATTGATAGAACTAGCATATTAAAATGAAATTCATTAGAAAAAGACATATACCCTAAGCATTCAAGACTTTTAGTTTCACGGTTAACATATAAACCATTGATTTAGTATGGCTATTTTTATTCTAGCTTAACCTATGGTTGAAGTTGCTTATTTTATTTTTCATGTGCGGGTGGATAATAACGCACAGAATCTAAAAAAAGGAACTGAAAATGTTATATGCACAACCAGGAACTGAAAATTCGATTGTCGATTTCAAGCCGCAGTATCAAAACTTCATAGGAGGGGCATGGGTAGCACCGAAACATGGAAAATATTTTACTAATACCTCCCCAATCAACCATTCTGTAATTTGTGAAATTCCAGCTTCGACTCAAGAAGACATCGATTTGGCAGTTAATTTTGCGCACAATGCGAAAAATGACTGGGCTTCAACATCAGTCACTGAGCGTTCAAACATATTATTAAAGATAGCTGAGCGTATTGAGAACAACCTTGAGATGCTTGCTATTACTGAAACATGGGACAATGGGAAACCTATTCGCGAGACTCTCGCCGCTGATATTCCACTCGTTGTCGACCATTTCCGCTATTTTGCTGGATGCATTAGAGCTCAAGAAGGTTCCGCTGCGGAACTAGATTCACAAACCATGACCTACCACTTCCCAGAACCTGTTGGTGTTGTAGGACAAATTATCCCATGGAACTTCCCACTCTTAATGGCCGCTTGGAAGCTGGCACCCGCGCTGGCTGCTGGCTGCTGCGTAGTATTAAAACCAGCGGAACAAACTCCTGCATCAATCTTAGTATTGATGGAGCTCATCGAAGATCTAGTCCCTGCCGGTGTAATCAATGTCGTAAATGGCTATGGTTCAGAAGCAGGTCAAGCACTTGCTACACATAAAAAGATTGCTAAAGTAGCCTTTACTGGCTCTACAGAAGTTGGACAGCATATTCTGAAGTGTGCCGCTGGGAACCTAATTCCGTCAACAGTCGAGCTAGGTGGTAAATCTCCAAATATTTTTATGGCTGATATATTTGATCACGAAGACAGTTACCTTGATAAGTGTATCGAAGGTGTCTTGTTAGCTTTTTTCAATCAAGGTGAAGTCTGCACGTGTCCTTCTCGAGTTTTGATTCATGAATCAATTTACGATCGCTTCATTTCACGTTTGCAAACTCGCATGAAAACGATCCAACAAGGAAACCCACTCGATACCGACACACAAGTTGGTTCACAGGTGTCACAAGAGCAATTTGACAAAATTCGCAAATACATAGCTCTTGGTCATGAAGAAGGTGCCGAATTACTTATTGGTGGTAACAGCAATGAAGACAATGGTTACTTTGTCGAGCCTACCCTCTTCAAAGGAACTAACGATATGCGTATTTTCCAAGAAGAGATTTTTGGCCCAGTCGTTGCTGTTACTACATTTAAGGACACTGAAGAAGCTCTGGCAATCGCCAACGATACTGAGTATGGCTTAGGTGCTGGAGTATGGACACGTGACAACAATCTGATTTCACATATGGCGAAAAATATACAAGCTGGGCGAATTTGGGTTAACTGCTACCATGCTTACCCTGCTCACGCTGCGTTTGGCGGCTATAAAAAGTCCGGGATTGGTAGAGAAACACACAAAATGATGCTAGACCACTACCAGAACACCAAAAATATCATCGTTAGCCACAGTGTTAATCCTTTAGGCTTCTTTTAAAAATTAAGCTAATTGTCTGCCCGAAAACCTAATGGGCAGACAAACATTTGGTTCATTATATTGATGGTCTAAGCCATGCCCATTTCCTTGACCCCTTTACAATGCAAGACTGAAAAAATATCCGCCTTCTTAGAAGGCAATTTCGCTTTATCATCCCTAGAAAGGGGCTTCCGCGCTATCAATTCTTCAATAACTACAGTTGTTGCTCATACTCTATGTCCTGCTTATCTTGGTGTCGTACATATCGGCGAATGACTTTTTCATTCACACCGACCGTATCTACAAAATACCCTCTAGCCCAAAAGTGATTTCCCCATAGTCTCGGCTTTGTTGCGTAATTCATTGGAACTAAACCTACGATCTGATCAGCTACCTTCACTCCCTCTTGTAGCCCTATACCTAAACCTCGTTATAAAACAACCAACTGGAAGCAAAATACAATCAATAACTCATTAACCGCGGTTCTTTGACCTTTTGGATTGATGAAGAAGCGATAAGTGGCTGGACGCAAAGCAAACAGAATAAGCGCGGGAGGCCACGTCGGTTCAGTGATTTAGCTAT
>NZ_JBGONU010000081.1:0-9153 GCF_041439295.1 Vibrio sp. 1F253
GAATGGGGGCGTAAAGCCTAACTCACAGCGCAGGGCAGCCCGAAAGGGTAAGAGACAAATCCCAATCTGAAAGCGACCATAGATATACCCAAATCACTCATAAATTTGAGTCGAAATGGGTAGGGGTCGGCGCAGCCGAAAGGGCTGTTTTGCCGCCATCTTTCATGTTCCTTCTGTTCTTACTTATACCGCTCGGCGCAGTGCGTGAGTAAGCGGAGCGTCTTTAATTCTTAAACTTTGGCACGTTCGCCCTGTCCTATATCTAGACGACTTCATAGACGATATATAAAGTTTCATATACTCTACTTTATATCGTCCACCATTATTTAATCGTTCCACTCTTAAATAATTCTATTCTCCAAGGCTGAACGCCTTTACGAATAAGGGCTTCGCCCTCTTTTAGACGCTTTGGTGCTGAACGCACCGCCACGTCAAAAATTCACCCGCGCGCGTCTGGGCTAAAGCCCGACAAACTGACTTTTTGACTGCTACGCTTGCCCCTGAACGGGGTTCTGACGAATCCTAAAGTAAGTTTGTCCGGCTTACTCTTATTTCGTTTAGACTCAATGCGTTTATCCAGACGCGCGCGCTTCGCTTTTTCGGTTGGGACCGAAACACTCGCCACGGCTCTGGGGAGCCTTAAAAAACGAAACTAGGATGGTTTTTTTATGTCATTAAATGAAAGAATTGACCAATCTCTTATTGAGCTTGGTGATAAGATTTATAGTGCGCTTTATCCTTTTGCTAATGTGTATTTTTCGCAAACAGGTGCGTATTGGTTTGAAGTGATTCTTCTGCTTTTTTCTGTCTTTCTTTTTTCTCTTCCCTACCTTTTTATCTGTAAAAATGAATCTGGCTTTAGAGTCTCGTTGATCCGGTTGTTTGGGAGAATGTTTGCTTTTTTGGGGTTTTTCGGGGCTCTTCTTCCTACTGCAGTTTTATCTTACATGTCGCTCTTTGGTGATAATAGAATGAGCTTTTTACGTTTCGGTCATTTTGAGGATGTCTCGGATTTTATCTCTTCAATTGAGCTTTACGGTATCTCTCTTGGTTTGCTTCTTCTTGCTCATTATGTTTTCGTTAAGAAATTTTACGAACCTAAGTTGTCTGCTCGTTCTATCAAAAAGACTAACCGTATTGGTGAAGATGAAGCGTTTACAGACGTGCGTGAGCTACACAGTGAGAAAGCATTTAAATCTTATAATCCGAAAAAATACTTTGAAAAAGCCGCTAAAAATGACGCGCTTTTCTTTGGTTTAGATAAAAATAGAAAACCACTTTTTGTGTCTCGACAGCGTTATAACAAAACGAATATTCAAGTATCGGGGTCTATGGGAGCCGGAAAGGGTATCCAAGCGCAAATGATTTTGTCTCAGCAAGTTTTACAAGGTGACGCGGTACTTGTTTTTGACCCTAAATTGGACGATTACCTTCCTCATATTTTGAAAAATGTTTGTGAGCAAAGCGGCAAGCCTTTTTATTTCTTTAATTTGCGTGATGCTGAGCCGCAAGTAAATCCATTTTCAGGTGCGAATGAGCATGAGGTCGCGGAGCTTTTGATCGCTGCCTTTGATTTAGAAACTCGAAATTCTGACTCGGATGTTTACAAAATATCGGAACAAAAGAGTGCACAGAAAATTGCTGATTTTGTCGTTCAAAACCGTCTTCATTTGTCTCAAGTTTCTGAGCGTATAAATCTGATTTTGTCCGAAGAAGAACAGAAATCTTCTCGTGGGTTAATTGAAAGAATTGAGACGCTTTCAAGGTTGGGGGCTTTGAAAGCAGGGTCAACGACTTCATTCGATGACGTGTTGAAAAGTGGTGGTGTTGTTTATGTCATTGGTGACGATGTTGGGGTGATCAAAGACGCTCAAAAAATGCTGCTCGTACGAGTACTTCAACTGGTTAAAAATACTCAACCTAACCACAGGCAGTTTGTTTCTATTTTTGCCGATGAAGTGAAATCGTTACTTTGTCCTTTGCTTGTGAATCAGAGTGGGCAACTTCGCTCTCGACGTGCAAACCTAATCTTTGCTCACCAAACGGATGCGGATCTCAATGTCATTGGTAATAACTATGCGGAGATATTAAAAGGCAACGCTTCACTTCGGTGGTTCTATCGTCAGCAATCATTTAAAGCGGCTGAAGAGGTCGCTAACCTTACCGGTTTTAAAAAAGCACAGTCTTCTTCGTACATTAATGAAAGTAATGGACTAGGTGAGGAAGTTCGCTCTGGAGAAGAACGCCGTTCAATAGAGCAAAAGGCTCACCTTTTTGATACGAATGTCATTCAAACTTTACCTGATAACACGGCTATTTTGATCGGAGACGGTCTTGCTAAAATTGGCTTTTGCTCTGAGATATTAATTGATAACAGCGTTTCGATTCCGATCAGTCGAGCTTTACCTAATCAGAATGTTGGTGGCGTTATGCGTGAAGACTATCGAGAGTCTGAATCAATGGCGCCAGATTTTTTGGATACTTTACATGAAAAATAATGAGATGCTTTCGCCTGGTCAGCGAAAAGAGAGAACACGACAAAACAGAAAGTTTGTCACAAAGTTCTTACGAGATGAGATTTTTACCGATACCGAAGTGTTGGCTGATTTGCTCGGATTTGAGCAACCGAGAAATGCTAATAAAGTTTTAAAAGCCATGGCTCGTGATGAGCTGCTCATTGAACATAAGCATGGTAGAAAGTCGATTTGGGGGATCAATAAGAATGGTTTGTTATTTTCTTATGATGATCATGAAGATATTCCCGAATGGTTTACGGTATTTCGCCCCTCTAAGTTCAATGTTTTGACGTTTGAACATCGAAAACAAATGCAACTTATACGCGTTCATTTAGTGCGAAATGGGTGGCGAGATTGGACGACCCCAAAGCCTGTTAAAGGGCAAAGTTGTCCTGATGCGATAGCGCTTTCCCCTGAGGGGGAAATGGTTGCTTTTGAGTTTGAGAGAACGTTGAAAGCCTCTTCTCGATATGATGCCATTTTGAAAAACCACCTTGAATCTATTTCAGCAAGGCGATACAAAAAAGTCTTTTATCTAAGTCCAAACCCAGCTCTTGTAAGGCGTGTAGAGCGTATGTTTTTAAAATACATCGATCAGTCCGTCGTGGTGGCTAACAACGCTGTTACGCTCTCAGAGGGGACGATACGTACACTTTTTGATTTCATTTCTATTGAAAACTTCATCTCGAATATTTTAAAGGATTAATTATGCAGTTTAAATCAAGTAAAGCTCTCGGGGAGCTTCTGTATACAGTTAGTAAAGTCATTGAATATAAATCTGATCTGGTTTCAAAAAAACAATCTATAGCGGTGTTAGAAGCGACAAAGATACTTTGGAATGATGTTTGTTATAAACAAATAAGCAAAGGCCAAGAGTCTTATTTTTCTAGTAACCTTAATGGTTTGGGTATTGAATCTGAAGATGTAATAGAAAAGCTTTCTCAGACGATTACCTCTGTTTCCTTGAAGTCTGATTCTCCTTTTATTGGAGAGTTTTGGGGGAGGAATTTAGAAGTGCTATCAAGCAATTTTGAGAGTTATAACTTTAGTCTTCCTGCTGGAAAGTTGATTGAAGCGTATTTAGATGATCTTGTCGCGATTTCTAAGCTATGAGGGACTGACGCACTTCGTTTGTCTCATCTTGTGTTCTGTAACATTTCGCATTAGCTCAATGTCACGATCGCCCAAGATGCTTAATTATTGGAAATGCCCCTTGGAGGGGTGTTTCGATATCGAATTGAGTGCAAAGGAGACGTGATTATTATGTTTTTTGTGTAACCCTAGAGGTTTAAATGACCCCACCTCTATTTTACTCGTTAATATCATTATATTCGTATGGTTAATTTTAATCTGATTAAAATGGTTATAATTTGGTGGTTATTTGGAACGCCATCCCCCCGTCTTTTTTATCCCTACCATGGAGTTTTTATCAACTCTACCCTTAGGGTGTTTTGTTCTCCCGTTGTTTGTTGAAGTTATTGTTCAATAAGAATATATTTTAATTGAAGGTTAGTTAATAGGACTGAAGCAATGACAGTTAAAGCAAAGAGTAAATCTGAAAAAGATGTAAAGGCGAATGAGAAAAAATGGGGTAAAACTCTAATGGACTCAGGATGGACTGCATTCCCTAGCGTCATTTTAGAAAAACAACATGCATTAGGTCTTACAGCTATGGATATCAACATTATCCTTTACCTGTCAACTCATTGGTGGGAGGCAGAACGTAAGCCTTATCCATCAAAGAAAACTATTGCTCAAGCATTGGGTGTTACTCCTCGAACTATTCAGAAGAGAATTGCAGCATTGGAGCAGTTGGGGTTTGTTGAGCGTGAATATCGACCGCATGAGATAAAAGGAAATGATACAAACATTTATCATTTCGATGGGTTAATTAAGGAATCGGAGCCTTACGCTCAAGAGAAAATTGAAGAGTTTGAAGCCAACAAAGAGGCAAAGGCAGCTCGAAGACGAAGAGTTAAGCCTGTTCTTAAAGGGATTGATGGCGGAAAGAACTAGTGAATTAATATTCAATTGTTGACAAGTCGTTGATTTAGAGCTATAATTAAAAAAGGGAATTAAAGCCCTACCCAGATCTAACTAGGTATATACATGATTTATTTTATTTCCTGACAGTTGTAATTATACGTCATGTGCATACTTAGTCAATAATAACTTTAAATAAGGAAGCACAGATGGCGATAAAGAAAAAACATTTAACCACACTCCGTAAAATCAACACACGACCAGTGTTGGGTACCATCCCTTGGTCTGATATTGAGAGTCTTTTTAAGTCTCTTGGTGCATTAGTTCAAGAAAGGGAAGGGTCTCGCGTAGCAATTATCTTGAATGGTCGTCCGCATGTATTTCATAGGCCTCATCCGAGTCCTGATACAGATAAAGGGGCTGTTATGAGTGTAAAGCGTCTCCTAATGTCAGAGTTCCCAGATATTTTTGATAATTAATTTTCAAAAACACTTTACAGAAAGATAAAGTGATATCAGAATGTGATATCACTTTTGGTTTTCTTTGGAGGAAATATGGATAATATTTTGGAACACAATGGTGTAAAAGCTAGCGTTGTTTTTGATCCTGAGATAGAAATGTTTCGAGGTGAAATTCTAGGATTATCTGGAAGTGCTGATTTCTATGCGTCTGATGTTATCTCTTTGAAAGAAGAGATGATTATTTCTTTAGAATCATATCTTGAGATTTGTACCGAGCAGGGCATTCAGCCTTACAAATCGTACAATGGAAAGATCGCCTTCAGAACCAACTCAAATATTCATAAAAAGCTAGAAGAGCTGTCAGTATCTCAAGGTTTGAGTCTTAATAAGATGCTGGAGAGCCTTGTTGAAAAAGGGCTTGAGATTGGTCATGCTTGATTTTTTTTGCTGTATTAAAGTAACCAAAACAGGTAAGCGTGTTCCTAGATTTTCCCTACAAAAAAGCCTCTCAAATGAGAGGCTTTTTTGTAGGAAAGTACATGACCGGCTAAAAGGATCATTGAGATCAATCGCTTTTGGGATTAATCTCTTTCTCTAGATGTGAAAAAACCAGCTTTGGCGAGCTGGTTATTTCGGAATACTTAAACGATTGAAGCCCGTTAAGTTCTTTCATGATAGCTATATCACGTAAGCACTTCAAGTACTCCTGCACTCTGTTTGGATTCAAGATGTTTTGGACAGAGCGACGCGCATCAGCCACCGACCAAGGGATATTCCAAAGGTGGCATGGTAAAGGCACTAATCAGAACTAAGCAAACGCTCGATAAATCCGCCCCTTGTAGCTGCTAGAGGGGATAAGCGGGAAAGGAATAAATGATTAGTGTTGTGAGACCGGAATGGGGGCGTAAAGCCTAACTCACAGCGCAGGGCAGCCCGAAAGGGTAAGAGAAATATCCCAATCTGAAAGCGACCATATCGGTACCTAAAATCACTCAAATTGAGTTTGAAAAAAGGTAGGGGTCGGCGCAGCCGAAAGGGCTGATTTTTCGCCGCGCTTGTACTCTTTATACCGCTAGGCGCAGTGTGTGAGTAAGCGTAGCGTCCGAACACCGAGCAAGCGGAAAGCCACTTAATGCCAATCTTTGGCACTGTCCCCGTATATTTATTTTCATTCTTATTTAGCTCGTATTTATGCTCATCTCATCGCGCGCTTTTGTTTTAAGCCAGCATACACAGAGTGCACTCGCTACGCTCTTTTCTCTGTGATCTGGAAAGGTGCGCTAACGCCCCCTTTACCCCCGTGTGAATTTATTCCCCTCATAGCTTTTACCTATATATCGGTTTTTTTGATTTTTCTACGTGAGCTTATTTTCATTCACTTTGTGTTTTTTTCAGGGGACTCTTTTAGTGGACTCCCCTTCTGGACTGGCTTAGTCCACTGAATAGGTCCACTAAAAGAGTCCCCTACAATTCCAAAAAAGATAAAAGAAAAGAGCAGCTTAGAAACATGTTTCTAAGACCTGGGATGCGTAGCGCTACGCGCGACCAAGCACTTCTAGAGGGTGAAATAGTTTGTATTTTCGCAGGTCGTTCCTTCCTGGCTTAATTCAGCCTTTTCATCCAACCAGAATCACTTGGTCTCGCCTACTCAACGCATCCCAAGAGCATGCACTAAAATTAGCAATTCCCCTCTCCAGTTCGGCACTTTCAGTGATTGAATTTCTTAACGCTTAAGAGCACTTTCATTCCCACATAACAATTAAATCCCCTCGGAGGGGGACGCTGATCGCGATTGATTTAGGAAACGAAAAGTAGAGAGGCGCACCTCGAGTTTTTGCGTTCGTTATTTGATTAGCAGGATTCGCATTTTGTAGACGTCCGAAAAAGCCGGTCTGCAGTGTCGCTTCAAGATTCTTTCTGACGCACTTACTTCGTTCGTTTGTCGGATCGTTCTTTCCATTAAAGAACTTCGTCCATTTTATGGAAAAGAACGATCTCATTTTATTCTCGATTCTTTGAAGCTGTTTTATGCTTGAGTTACGCCATTTCTTGTGAGGTTTTACTATGTCTAGCGCACCGGATGATTCCATCGTCTTAGTTTTATTGATTCTTGGTTATGCGATTTACAATATCATTCGAATCACACTTGAGATTCGTAATTCGAAATGCTGATTTAGTTTACTTTTAGGCGTTACGGTGTGCTTTTGGGGTGAGTTTGAACGATGTTAATTCGTTCTGTGAATCGCTCTAAAAGCGTCACAAACTTACAAGGCCGAATGGAAGCATATTACCTTGTTCAAGTGTCCAAAATCTTCGCTAAGAGCGTTTGAGGGGTTCTGAGGGCTGTTTCTGATAGCAAACTCGTGGATTTTACATAATAGGAATAATGAACACCGGATTTTAGGTGCCAGACGTCATATTTGGTGTGCTCAGCTTTTTTGGATTTTTTAAGGGATGGGAAAAAACATTCTGTAAATAGATTCTGAGTGGATCTAAGCGGCAAACAGCGCCCTTAGAACCTTGCAGGAAGACTTTACATCAGGAGAATGAAAATGAGCATACTTGAGCTATCTGAAATTGCATCTTGGATCATACCAATGACAGCATTCGTTAATGCTATAACTGGGCTGATTAAGATTTGTAAATCCTAGTATATGAAATCTACAAATGAGTAACCCTACGATCGTTGTATACGATTAAATGCTATAGGTTCGGCTTCCAATTGGGAGCCGTTCTTCGTTATGGAGTCGCGTAATTCCATATCAATAAATCAGAACACCTCATTATATACAAGTACTTATATAAATTAAGAGTGGTATTGTTGAAATTTCTCATTTATTATGCGGGGTGGTGCAGAAAAGCACTAAAAAAAACAGTCACCAATCGGTGAAAATAGCTAGGACTACTAGCAAAAAAAACAGGACTAAAAAATGAAAAAATTAATTAGGTATACAACCAACCAACTTCTATATGAGGATTATTACAATGCAAGAAAAGGAACTGATTTATAAAGGCGACACCGAGAAAAAACTAGAGAGCTTCCCAGCGGAACAGCGTGAGAAGTTCGTGGCAGATTTGGTTCGTTTGCAGTATGGGTTGCAGCCCATGATGAAAACGAAGTCAATGCAAGGTTTAGGCAAAGGTGTGATTGAAATTTGCAAAAACGGTAAACCAGCCTACCGAGTGGTTTATGTTATCAAGGATGAGAAGGTGTATGTCCTTGAGGCTTTTGTTAAAACTTCAAATCAAACAGACAGTAAACACGAGAAAACGATTAAGCAGCGTTATCGTGATATATAAGTCTATTCAAAACAGCGGTTAAACCGCTGTTTTTTTTAGCTCCATTATAACTGGGCGCTCTCGGTTCATTGGGTTGAAGGTCATTTCTGAAAGGTAGCCTAGCTTACCCAAAATTTCAAAAGCTGAATCAATTGAAAACTTTGAAATTTTATTATTCATTAGATTACTAATTCTTGGCTGTGATACGCCAAGTTTTAATGATGCTTCTTTTTGTGTCCAACCGTTCTCCCTAATAATCTCACTTGCAATGATCATTAGCTTCACTTTTGTGGACAGCAAACTAAGTTCTACTGGATCTGAACTTAAAAGTTCTAAAGGACTTTTACTCATAAGCCAAACCTTGTTTTTTGTAAATAAATAGAATGCCTAAAAGTAGGCGCGGGAATTATACAAATGTTTGTATAAATCGCAAGATCTAATATTGCACGCTAGCGTTACTTTTTCAATCCAAAAATTATGAAATATTAACGTTTGTGATTGTGATACCACCATCTCTGACAACTTGGTAATGATGGAATTGTAAATAAATTCAAACCCTAGCAGCCTTATTCGGTCCAAGATTCAGAAACAAAAAAACCTCCCCAAAGGGAGGCTTTTTTGTTTGGAAAACTGATGACCGGTTAAAAGGATCATTGAGATCAATCGCTTTTGGGATTAATCTATTTCCCAGATGTGACAAAACCAGCCGTAGGAAGCTGGTTTTCTCGGAATACTTACTAGTTTTGGCGACTGGGTAAGTCCTTTCATGATAGCCATATCACGTAAGCACTTCAAGTACTCCTGCACTCTGTTTGGACTCAAGATGTTTTGGACAGAGCGACGCGCATCAGCCACCGATCAAGGGATATTCCAAAGGTGGCATGGTAAAGGCACTAATCAGAACTAAGCAAACG
>NZ_JBGONU010000082.1:0-8946 GCF_041439295.1 Vibrio sp. 1F253
TTGAAAAGCGAAATGTCGCTTAGCTAAGTGTCCAGTCTGACTGGAGCAGATCATAGACTTTCCAACTAACCTTGCTGCATCTTCTCCCAAATGGTCGGAGAGCCAATATAGTCTTGAACCGTAGTAATGAACTCTTTCACCAATTTGGTCTGCTTACGATGCGGATACACAGCATAAATAGCCGTATCAACCGTCGATATTGCATAATCAGGAAGTAACGTAACCAAGCCCAACTCTTTCATTGAGGCATACAAGTTTGATTGGTCAAGGAAGCCATAACCTAAGCCATCTTTTACGCAAGACACCATAGTACGAACATCACTGACCTTATAGTTGCCACGAATCGTCAGGCTTTGGAAAATGTTGCCATGTGGCTCTTCACTGATCCGCAGGTGATCGACTGTCATATCACCATTGGTATAGATAACCGCAGGTAAGGAGAGCAAATCTTGTGGCGTCTTTGGCTCACCGTGCTCTTTCACAAAGTCGTTCGATGCAACGAGCATAAAGTTACTGTCGGCAATCTTCTTGGCAATCAAATTCGATTCAACGAGCTTACTGAAGCGAAACGCGATATCAAACTGCCCTGCAATGATGTTGGCGATCTTGTCGTCCAATGACAGCACAATCTGAACATCCGGATACTTTCTCATGAACTGAGTAATAATAGGTTGCAAGTATTGCTGACCAAAATAGATCGGCGACGTAATTCGTAACACACCTTTGGGCTCAGATTGGTACGAGTCGGCAATGCCTTGGATCTGATTAATAGTATCTTTCAGCACATAGGTTTGCGCGAGAATATCTTCCCCTGCCGACGTTAACGAGAACGAACGCGTAGAACGGTTGAGCAACTGAACACCTAAATCTTGTTCAAGCTTTTTTATCTGTTTAGAGAGTGATGAGTTGTCCATATCATGCAAGGTTGCCGCTTTGGTAAACGACCCTTGTTGAACCACATCTAAGAACAACAACAACTGGTTAGTATTTGGCACTGCGCCTCTCCTGAAATAAAACTCGACTAACGTTCATCTTTGGGGGTGTCCATCACAACCATAGTCGTGATGGATTGAACCTGAGCACATTCCCCAAGCACATCGGCATGAAACTTCTTATAACCCGGTAGATCTTTGGTTTCTACCCTTAGCAAGTACTCGTTGGCACCAGTAATGTTGTGGCACTCCACCACCTCTTTTTCCATACTGACGTGCTGTTCAAACTCTAGCTGAGCCGCTTTGCTATGGCTCGACAAGCCAATCGAAACATAAGCTATAAAGCCAACGCCCATCAGGCCATTATCCAGAACCGCACGGTAACCTTGAATGATCCCTTTACGCTCGAGATCCTGTACTCGCCTTAAGGTCGCTGAAGCCGACAATCCTATACGTTCTGAAAGCTCAATGTTGGAGATTCTGCCGTCCAATTTAAGCTCTTGCAATATCCTTTCGTCAAATCTATCCATAAGTACTTATTATTGTGCATTAAGTGATAATTGAGGAAATAAAAGCACATAATTGCCTCACTTTCCACCTACTATGTTTCTCAACACGTGAAAGTCATGACCGGTCAGTCACTTCGTTCATTTTACTGCTGGAGAATCACAATGCCTTTAGAACAACTTAGCGCACTTGCCTTGTTTGCGTTTGTCTCGACCTTCACACCAGGTCCAAATAACATCATGCTCATGACATCAGGAGCCAATGTTGGCTTTGCGCGTACTATTCCGCACATGCTGGGCATTGCTCTGGGTTTTGCAGCCATGTTGCTATTGGTTGGCTTCGGCTTAATGGGGGTTTTTAACGCCTATCCGGTCTCTCACCAAATCTTGAAATACCTGAGTCTTGCTTACCTTGTGTACCTTGCGATTAAGATAGCATTGAGTGGCAAAGCCAAAAGCACTGAGGCTTTTAAACCAATGACCTTCATTGGCGCTGCCAGTTTTCAGTGGGTGAACCCTAAAGGTTGGTCGATGGCGCTGACGGCGATTTCAGTGTACAGCAGTGGTAGTTCATGGTGGGAGCTCGCGATCATCGCCAGTATCTTCACACTAGCCAACTTGCCTTCTGTGACATTCTGGACAGCGGCAGGTAAGCAGCTCCAGCATTGGCTAACAACACCCGTTCGAATCAAAAGCTTCAACTATGGTATGGCAGGGTTACTTTTAGCATCGACGATTCCGATGATCTAATCGACTTACTTTATCTATTGATGGTTAGTACTTAGGTGCTAACCATCCGTTTCTTTAAAAGAGCTTAATAATCTCACTTAGCCATTGACCAAATGTCGCCTGCCCACTCGGCGTTAACGTCCAGACAAAAGCCACAACATTAAGTGACACCGTCACGAAAAATACAAGTCTAAATGGTTGCTTCTGCGTTTTATGACGCAGTTTATCTTGAGCAATTAACGCCCCTAACCAACCACCAGCAACAGAAAAAATATGCAGAGTTTTCTCTGGTACACGCCAATTACCATTGATTGCCGCTCTCTTGTCCTTCGCGTACACAAAAAACGTCACTATTCCGATAACTAAATACCACACCAAGAGCGCTTTTGAACTTTCTGAAAACAACGCAGATACCGCTACCAATACCAGATAAGTAATAGCGATTTGAATAGATGAAGACAACATCAACTCCTTTGGATAATGAACAACATAGCGTCACCATTCCACATTAAAGACTCACTAAGGCATTTGAGGCGAATGAGTACAAACTTTTTTTGATAGAAAAAACAACCTGCGAGTGAAGTGCCACTAAGCTCACATAAATAAGGCGTAGTTATCACCCCTAGCGACTACTCCTATCTTCTACGCCTATGGCTAACCAACTGTATTTTATGAGCTATTGAACCAATAAAAAAGCGCGTTAACCACCACAATCCGTGATATCGACACTAGGTTTCCTATTTTTACGGATTAAAAATAACTTAATACATAAGCGTCACAAATAGTGGAGCATCGTTAAGCCTAGGATATTCATCTTCGTAAAAAATATGGATATCAAAACGTGAACGAAATAAATACCAATAAACACGAGATTCTACAAAGTGCCTTGAAGATTGCAAAAACAAAGAGCTTCAATATTGCGCAAACAAACAACTTCAAACGTTCAGCTTTAGCCAAGGCGATATTGCCTCTCGTCACCGCGACCTTGATAGCAGGCTGTGGAAGCGACACTAGCAAAACAAACTCTGACAGCAATAGTCTATATAAAGCCGCTGAAAACGAAGTTGTTATTTATTACAAACGTGATGTTGCAGCGGCTCGCGCTTCTGGCTCGACCTACGACGGCTGGGGGCTTCACCTTTGGAATGGTGAAGGTTGTACGAGCACTGACTTAGTCGGCATGGGATTAGGTAACAATGGGACTGACTGGGACGTACCTTATGAATTCAAGGGCATCAATGATACCTATGGCGCCTACTACGTGTTGAAAGTCGATCCAGATGCATCCGACCCTCATAAGTGCATCAACTTCATCTTGCATAATGGCGGCGATAAGGCGTTTGGCAGCGCCAACTCGAAAATTGATCTCACCAAACTGAGTCAATCTCAATCTGTATTCGGTTTCCATGGCAGCAGCGCGCTGTACTACGAACCGATTTCAGAACGCCCAGTTAAGATTGATGGCCAGAAGGCACATTGGTTGGACTCAAAGACGATCGCTTGGGAAGCAGCAGACGGTGCCGATTCTCTCAAGTTGTTCTACGCACTCGATAACAGCATCACGATAAACGATGATAAGGCGATCGTCGGTGGGCAGGCCGTTGAACTCAAGAAAGATGGCAAGCTATCCTCTGCATTAAAAGAACGCTTCCGTCATCTAGCAAGCCTACCCGCTTTATCAATTGATGTTGACACCAGCACGCTGCGGACCATCTTGAAATCTCAGATCATTGTTGTTGCGTACAATGCGAGTGGCGACGTTATCTCTTCAACTGAAGTTCAAAAGCCCGGCGTACTTGATGCTGTATTTGCCAACAAAGAGACGGGTAACGCAATGGGAGAAACACTGGGGGCGATTGTGGAAGGCAACACGACGACCTTCAAACTTTGGGCTCCTACTGCGCAAGATGTTGAACTCGTCCTCTACAGCGAAGACCGACAAAGTTCAAAAGTGATCCCAATGACGGAAAGCTTGGAATCAGGAATTTGGGCAACGGATTCAATTTCTAACGCCGTGAATAGTTATTACCGTTACCAAGTGAAGGTCTACCACCCAACCACTGGTAATATCGAAACTCGCCTTGTGACCGACCCATACTCACTCGGCTTGTCGAAGAATTCAGCATACTCACAAGTGATTGACCTTGATGATTCAACACTGATGCCACAAGGTTGGGCTGGGTATAAGCGCCCAACGGTGAAGAAAGACGAAGACCACGTACTGTACGAATCACACCTTCGTGATTTTAGCTTCAGTGATAAGTTAGGTACAGCAAGCTTAAACGGCAAGTACCTAGCGCTAACAGAAGCCGATCGTGAGTCAGTAAAACATTTGAAAGCTCTGAAAGATGCCGGTTTAACTACGCTTCATATCTTACCTGCATTCGATATCGCTACCATCAATGAAGATGATGCGAGCCGCGTGGATATCACCGACACCGTTAGCAAACTCTGTAACGTAAAACCAACAGCGACTTTATGCGGCACCGAAGATGAAAACAAAACCATCGAAGCCGTACTCAACAGCTATAACTCTTCAACAGGCGATGCCCAAGCTCTAATGAACGATCTGCGTATGTTAGATAGTTTCAACTGGGGCTACGACCCATTTCATTACACCGTTCCAGAGGGAAGTTACGCGACAGATCCTAACGGTTCAAAACGTATTCTAGAATTCCGTCAAATGGTTAAAGCTGCGCACGACATGGATCTGAAACTGATCATGGACGTGGTTTATAACCATACCAATGCGTCTGGCGTGAACGATAAGTCCGTACTGGATAAGATCGTCCCTGGGTATTATCACCGCCTGAATGTGAACACTGGTGGCGTGGAAAGCTCAACGTGTTGTGATAACACCGCAACTGAAAACCTAATGATGGGTAAGTTGATGGTCGACTCACTCAAGGTATGGGCTGACGACTATCAGGTTGATGGTTTCCGCTTTGATTTAATGGGCCACCAGCCAAAAAGCGTGATGGTCGAGGCATTGAAAGAAGTGCGCAAGATCGACCCAAATACCCTGTTCTATGGCGAAGGTTGGGACTTTGGCGAAGTAGCAAACAACGCTCGCTTCGAACAAGCCAACCAGATCAATATGGCAGGTACCGAAATTGGCACCTTCTCTGACCGTTTGCGTGATGCAGTGCGAGGCGGTAGCCCATTTGATGGTGGTGTCGATTCTGAAGGTAAGCACCCACTTCGATTTAACCAAGGCTTCGGTAACGCCGCGTTTGCCAACGAAGAAACCAAAGTTGATCAAGATTCAGTCAACGGTCGTTTACACAACCAAGATCTTGTGCGCTTAGGCATGGCGGGTAACTTAGCTGAATACGTATTACTGGATTACAAAGGCGATACCAAACTGGGCAAAAACGTCGACTACAACGGCGCACCCGCGGGTTACACTAAGATGCCGTCAGAGAACATCTCTTACGTTTCCAAGCACGACAACCAAACTCTTTGGGATAACAACGCTTACAAAATCGCCGAAGGCACAAGCTCTGCTGAACGAGCTCGTATGCAGTCGGTATCGCTCTCGACCGTCATGTTGGGCCAAGGCATCCCGTTCATCCACATGGGGTCTGAACTGTTACGTTCTAAATCGATGCAGCGTGATTCTTACGACTCTGGCGATTGGTACAACCGTGTGATGTTTGATGGTACTGGCAATAACTGGAATGTTGGCTTACCTCGTGAAGACAAAGATGGTGCCAACTGGGAACTCATCAAAACCATCATTGCCGACAGCACAGCTAAACCAGTAAAAGAAGACATTGACCTAACCAAGCAGCAATTCCTAGAGCTGTTAAAAATCCGCAGCTCAAGTGAACTGTTCCGTTTAGACACAGCAGAAGAAGTCATGAAGCGAGTCGACTTCCGCAATGTGGGCAAAGATCAAATCGAAGGCCTGATCGTGATGTCTATTGATGACGGAATCTCCACGGGCAAAGACCTAGATACTACCGCTGATGCGATTGTGGTTGTTATAAACTCAACGAGTAAATCTCAATCGTTCAAAATCACGGGAGCAACGGGCTTTACACTCCATACCATTCAGCAGAACTCTGCCGATGACATCGTGAAAGGCGCCACCTTTTCCGCTGAGACTTTCACCGTACCGCCATTAACCACCGCTGTGTTTGTGCAAACTCAAGGCGCGTCACAAGGTGCTGGGTTATCGGTTGATAACTCACAAAAGGACGTATCTAAGATTCCGCCATATGGCAAAACGACCGTCTATGTACGTGGTGCAATGAACGGATGGAACCCGACGGACGCTTGGGCGATGAACTTCGTTGGTAACGGCGTTTACTCTGTCACTGGCGCTTTGGCTGTGGGTGAATATGGCTTCAAGTTTGGCGGTTCTACTTGGGGTATCTTGGATATTGGCTGTCACTCCGTCGACTTAGCTCAGGGCTCGATCAACATTGGCAGCGAAGGCGACTGTAAGTTGAATGTAACCGAAGCCGGCAACTACACATTCACACTGAATGCGATTCATCAACTCAATGACAGCGCAGAAAAAGCCGTGGTATCTGTGACGAAACAATAAGCTTCACATTCACATAATCATCACAGACGAGCCTGTTTTTTTGGGGAAGAGCGAGGGGGAGGTATTAACCTCCCCTTTTTTGAGCAGCCGCTCACATACCACAGCAACTACGCCCCGATTTTCTTACCCAAGGAGGATAAAGCCGCATTCTGATTAAGCTAGCCTCCTAACGATAACTTCTATATCAAATATAACGTCTAACACAGCTTCAACGACAAAGCCCTACAGCTCCACTTCTCGAGATGGAATATAAGTATGTACAACAAGAAACATTCAATCTATCAAGTTTTTACCCGTTTGTTCGGCAATCAGAATACACAGAACACACCTTGGGGAACCATTGAACAAAATGGCGTGGGCAAGTTCAGTGACTTCACCAATAAAGCGCTGACAGAAATTAGAGAACTTGGCATCACTCATATTTGGTACACCGGAGTACCACATCATGCTGTGATCAACGACTACAAGCACATCGGCATCTCAGACGACCATCCAAGCGTTGTGAAAGGACGGGCTGGCTCACCTTATGCCGTCAAAGATTACTACTCCGTAAACCCAGATCTTGCTGACAACCCAGCGCAGCGTTTACAGGAATTCGAAGCCTTGATCAAAAGAAGCCATGACAATGGTTTGAAAGTCATCATTGATATCGTCCCTAACCACATTGCCCGTAATTACCAAGGCCTGAATAACCCAGAATGCGTACGTGACTTTGGCGATCAAGATGACACGACGGTTGAGTATCATCGCAACAATAACTTCTATTACATTCCTGACAGCGCATTTGAACTGCCCGAGATCGAACCTGCGTTCACTCCTCTTGGTGGCGAACAACACCCGAATTTAGCCTCACCATTTGTTGAGTCCCCAGCCAAATGGACAGGAAACGGATCGCGCTTGAGCAAACCTAACTTCGATGATTGGTATGAAACCGTAAAAATTAACTATGGCGTACGACCAGACGGTTCAAAAGACTTCCCTGTACTACCGAATGATTATGCGATGCGTGATCACCTCGCCCACTACCATTTCTGGCAGCAAGTTGATGTGCCGGATTCATGGATTAAGTTTCGAGACATCGCATTATATTGGTTAGAAAAAGGCGTCGATGGATTTCGCTACGATATGGCAGAAATGGTACCGGTCGAATTCTGGAGCTATCTCAATTCATCAATCAAAGTAAAGAATCAAGACGCCTTTTTGATGGCGGAAGTGTATCAACCGGACCTTTATCGTGATTACATTCGCATGGGTAAAATGGACTATCTGTATGACAAAGTCGATCTTTACGACGGCCTAAAAGCAGTCATGCAAGGTAAGGCTTCAACGGCAGTCATCCCTGAGATCCAGCATCAAATGATGGACATCGAACATCACATGATGCACTTCTTAGACAACCACGATGAGCAGCGTGTCGCGTCTCCTGATTTTGTTGGTAACCCACACATTGCCAAACCTGCCATGTTAGTCAGTGCGCTATTAAGTAGCTCTCCCACCATGATTTACTTCGGGCAAGAAGTAGGCGAATCGGGCGCGGAGAACGCAGGCTTTGGGCAACCTTCTCGCACGTCTATATTTGACTACATCGGTGTTCCTCAACATCAAAAATGGATGAACGGAGGAAAGTTCGATGGCGGACAGCTCAACGATGACGAAAAGCAGCTCAGACTCTTCTACCAACAAGTGATGACGTTTTCATTGAACCATTCATCGATGACCGGAGCGTACCAAGACTTACACCAATCCAATCAGCTAAGTGATTCTGTTTATGCTTTCTTGCGTTTTGATAACCAAGAACTGGTTATCGCCGCGGCTAACTTCAGCCAAAGCAAAACAGACCACATTCAGTTGAAGGTGACGGCAGAGGTTATTCAAAAACTAGGCATCGCTGACGGAAGCTATACGCTCCAAGAACATATTGAAGGCGTCCAACAACAGACGCTGTATGTGGAAAATGGTGTCGGTTACTTCAGTGCAGAATTCCCCCCCCTAGCCGCTTTCGCTTGGGTGTTACCCCTTTAATCAATCGTTCTAAAAGTAACTGGTGATGACGGCGTTAAATCAGAGGAAACGGTACTTAACGTCGTCTTCGGATAAGTAAAATTCAGACGGTCGTTGGTTTTCAAAGCACGTTCTAAGCAGCTATGGCGGGTAGCTGTAACTTGTTTTTGCCCCATTATAAGGTAGACCTTTTACTCATTCACACCTTGTTAATGTGTGTTTC
>NZ_JBGONU010000083.1:0-8489 GCF_041439295.1 Vibrio sp. 1F253
AGCGTACCAACGTAGCGTTTCCCGCTCCAGAACGTCGTGACTTCGCTGTTAAGATTGTGCCCAAAGCTGGCATAGATATGATTGCGCCAGTAGTAGAACACAGACCAAAAGGCGTTATCGGGCGCGCGTAGCCAGGTAAGAACGCCAGTGAGCGCTATCACCGACCAAATGGCGGCGTAGACTAAGGTATTGTTGACTTGAAAGAACATCCGAATGGAGTGAAAAGTAATTTGTCCGCCACGGGTAAAGTGGTTGCCGGACGCGCGTTTAGGTCTAGGCATCGTGGTTCCTTGAGAGTGAAATGCAGTGCTTTTTTAGGTAATTACCTGCGTATGCAGATGAGCTGGCCAACAATTGAACGGTTGTTGGCTAATGGTATTGCGGTGTAGGGCTCTGATATGAAAAAAATTTACGCATGCCGAAGGTAAGTCACGGATGTTCACCTCTCCGACGGGGTGGGGGGCTAGAGCCCCGACATGCTGGCAAAACTTGGGTGGTTTATTTCCTTGCGCTGATAATCCTCACGGTCTCGAACGTGGTCAGCGTTATGCTCGAAACCTTCAAAGCAATCCTGATTACTCTTTTTAAGAAGAAAAGCGAAATTGGTCTCTGTGTAATAGAGATGGTGAGCTTTATGTTGATGATGGGCATCACCGGACAGGGATTGGTCGAGTGTTTTTAGAAACGAATGGCTTTGAGCTTATGATTAAAAATGTCCTCGTTGCTTATTGCGCTGGACAGTTATCCATCGTATTCGTATTTTCCCGCGTCGGCTGATTTCAAGGCGATTTCATGGTAAATTTGTCAGAATGATAACGTTCCTTAATGACCTTCAACTTCTATGAATGACCAACTAACCCCAATCAACAAAGACCATTTAAAAAAACTTATCCGAGCAGAACTGGAACCGACATGGTTTGATAAACAATCAGTTAGCCCTGATATGTCTTGGGTGACTCCTGCTGTGTTTGAAATATTGTTTACTGAGTTGATAACTCATACGCGCGGTAATCAGTCTAAGGCTGCTAGGGTTTTAGGGATTAACAGAGGTAATTTCACCAAAAAGTTAAATCAGATCACAACTCGTGAATTTGGATCGGATGAGAGCTTCTAAGTATGTATCAGCCTATGTAAGCGTCTGCGAACCGACTCATTGACTTCCTTCTAGGGACAACTTAGGCCTAGAGGTTGATGATTGGTTAATGATGCAATAAAGCTCTAATTTAAGATGTGTATACACAAATATGCCATCTAACCCATATATAAACTTTTGACTTAATGGTAACTTTCTAATAATACGAAGGAATTAGATAGATATTGGTAAGGAAGTAGTATGGATGACTTGAGCTGGGTGCGGTATTGGCGGAATTCTCTTGCCGATGCAGATAGTGGTAAAGGCGCTCTAAAAAAAAGAGACCTTAACGGTTATCACCATATCAAACGTACTAACTTTTCCTTAGGTATGTTAGAACCCAATAGCAAGATATTACACAAGCTTTTTGTTGATGAAGACGACAAAGTACTTGTTGTAAAAGCACATTATCGCCCCGTGCTTTATACGGTCACAAAACAACACGGACAAGACTTTCGCGGGACGGTACCACAGATACTGTCTCCTGTTATTTGTCCTATTTGGATAACTCGCGAAGGCTTGTTTTTCTCAGCCGGAACTCCCTACATTCCTAGGGACGTTTTAGCGCCTCAAGCCGATGACAAATTTACTATTGCAGAAGTATCTAAACTGGATGACTTTCTCACTACACATAGTATTCCAAGTTATTCAGACGAAGATATAGTCTCCGCCATACAATCCGAAGAAACTATCGCTGAGCAAAACGAACTGTGGAAACAGTACCATAAACTAGCTCAAGAGCTATTCGGAGACGTTTGTTCAAAACAAAAGATCTCTGAATTGTACACACTGTTAGAAGACGGTGTCATTGGTAAAATAGATGATATAACGGGCGCATCTACCCATATATTAAGCCTGTACGACAAACTATCTGACTCTAATCACTCTTCACCACTTCTACACTCTTATGCGACACAATCCGTCTCACATCATGAGACCTGCTTATTCGCAGCAGACACTATTGCTGCTCGGCTTGGTCACTCGAATACACAGTTCCCATTAGCAGAAGCACAACGTGATGCGCTTTCACATGCACTAACTATGTCAGACTCAGACATATTGGCAGTCAATGGCCCTCCTGGCACTGGGAAAACAACATTCGTCCTGTCTGTTGTTGCTTCTTTATGGATTGAGTCAGCACTAAAAGAAGAAGAACCACCGCTAATCATTGCGGCATCCACAAACAACCAAGCTGTTACCAACGTAATTGACGCATTCGGAAAAGATTTTGATGAAGGAAGCGATGAACTAAGTAGTCGATGGTTACCCGATGTATCAAGCTATGGAGGGTACTTCCCATCGGCAAAGAAAGAAGATGAAGCATCTAAAAAGTACCAAACAAGGAGCTTCTACTCTCAGCTAGAAAACTTGGAATACCTTGACCGCGCTGAAACTCACTTCATTGAACGTGCTCAGGCATCTTTCAAAGACATGGATTTAGAAAGTACAGAGCACGTTAAAGATCATCTCCTCAATCAACTCAAGATCAATCAACAAACGCTAGAGCAGATTCAAGCTTGCTGGAAAAGCTACTCCAAAAAAAAGCAAATTATGGAAAACCTACTAGGGGTCGAACCGAAAAATACATTAGAAGGATTGAAACAAAATCTTGACTATGCTGAAGGGTTGCAATTAGTCACTAGTACTAGCTTACTTAATTGGCGCAGTTATTTAAGCGACGAGTCTATTTGGCTATCTATATTCAGTTGGCTCCCTTTTGTGCTAACCAAACGTGACGCCCAACGGAAAAACTTCATCCATCAATCCCTTTGCACTATTACCAATGAATTGCAGTGTCTGCCAGAAAATCTGGAAAACGCTTTAGAACAAGCTCTAAAAGAACAAAAGAAGCACATCAACGGGCTAACTACCACCTATCAGCAATACCTGCATTGTTATCAGCAATTTGAGAAATCAGAAGCTGAGTGGAATTTAAGCACTAGACAAATTTTGCCAGAATCTAACTCAACACCATCTTTTGAAGAAATCGATCCTGTCCTTGATATTACAGTGCGATTTAGGATGTTTAGGCTTGCAGTGCACTATTGGGAAGCTCGATGGCTTCTCACTTGTAGATATGAAGGGGACAAATTAGAAGAGCTAGCGAATAAAACAGGACTCAAAGCGGTGCTTCCTCGATGGAGAAGGAGAATGATGTTAACGCCATGTATCGTATCTACCTTCCATTCCTTACCCTCACACATGACCTATAAGGCGTATGCAGGGGAAAACGATTTTAAGACGGAGTACTTGGTTAACGAAATCGATCTTTTGATTGTCGATGAAGCAGGACAAGTTTCACCTGAAGTTGCAGGCGCATCACTTTCGTTAGCAAAAAAAGCATTGGTGATTGGGGATATTTATCAAATAGAACCAGTACGGCAGCTCAATGCTTGTGTCGATATTGGTAATCTCAAGCAATCGAAACTCATTACAGAGACCGACGACTATGAATCTATACAGGCTTCAGGGAGAAGTGTCGTTACAGGTAGTGTTATGCATATTGCACAGCAAGCAAGTCGCTACCACTACAAAACAGAAGCAGAGTCTGGAATGTTTTTACAAGAACATCGCAGATGCTATGACGAACTCATATCCTATTGTAATGAGCTTTGCTACAACGGTCTGTTAATAGCGAAGAGAGGCTCGGCAAACCGAGAATCCCCTTATCCACCTTTCGGTTATCTGCATGTTGATGGCTTAGCAGAACTGTTTGGTGGAAGCCGTGGAAACAAATTAGAAGCCGAAACTGTCGCTTCATGGTTAGCTAGTAATAGAGAACAGATTGAAGAGTACTTTGGTGAACCATTAGAAAAAGTTGTTGGTGTCATTACACCATTTTCGGCACAAGTTGCTGCTATATCAGAAGCCTGTATCGCCTATGACATTCCTGTGGGTAAAAGTGAAGGTCAGCTTACGGTAGGTACAGTACACTCCTTACAAGGCGCTGAACGTAAGCTCGTTATTTTCTCACAGGTGTACACAAAGCACAGTAATGGCGGATTTATCGATATGAATACCACCATGCTAAATGTGGCGGTATCGAGAGCCAAAGATAGTTTCTTAGTGTTTGGTGACATGGATATCATTGCCGCTGCGCCCAAGTCTAAGCCTAGAGGTCTTTTGTCTAAATACTTGTTTGACCTAGATTCAAATGAACTCAAGTTCAATACAGGGAAAAGACCAGATTTACTTCAATTTTGTGGTCAACCTAAGTTATTACACAATGCCGATGAGCATGATGCATTCGTTATACAACTCCTAGACAAGGCGGTACTAAAAGTTGATATCGTCTCGCCTTGGCTTATCTACGCCAAATTGGAGACAACGGGTATCTTGCATAAACTACAAAGCGCCATTAGCCGAGGAGTGGAAGTTACCATCCATACAGACAAGCACTTTAATACAACTACCTCAAATCGCACAGACTTACAAAAACAAAAGAATTTTGAAAATAACTGCACCGCGCTAAAAGACTTAGGGGTATGTGTTAACGTCATCGATGGTATACATAGCAAAATCATATTTGCTGACGATAAATACATGACAGTTGGATCATTCAACTGGTTTAGTGCAGCGAGAAGCGGAAAATATGCCAATGTCGAAACTTCATTGGTTTACGCTGGCGATTTAGCTAAAGAAACAAAGACTCACATCGACTTTCTCAATAGCCGAACGTACAGACAATATGCTAAAGACAGTCAATCAACAGAAGTTGTTGCCTAAAATTTTTAACTGCCACTAGTTTGTTTGATTACAAACTTTGTTTTTGGCCACAGCAAGCTGTGAAAAGACCCAGCCTGTATGGCTGACTAGTTATTTTGAATGGCTAAAAAGTCAAGTACTAGTAAATCGGTGTCGATGTAAAAAGAAGGCAACAGTTACTGAACAGTTCTATATGGATAGGGAGTAGAAAACTTGGCAAATTTAATATTTTATTGAGAACAAATATAGTCTACCAGGCATTTTTAAAAGTTAGAATAATAGAAAGTTGACCTTTTTCTGCTGCTTTTCAAAAAATTGAATGGTTACACATCATTTTTTTTCGATTATTTTAAGAAATTTCTTGCAGGGATATAGGGCAAGCACTTTAGTGATAGGGCTGATAACTAATTTCCTAAATTTAGCCCGTAACTTTAGCCAGCTCCGAGAATCGTGATGGCCAAAAGTCTCTTTTTGATGATCCTAAACCAGCAACCCTAACCAGCGTCACATTATGTGTACATAGACATGTAACGCATTTTTGGACAGAAGCTTGTTAATGCCTTTGCTAAGTTAGCGAGTCATGAATAAATGCAAGTGTAAAAGTCCCTTAACTCATTGCATTGTATTGATTGGAAAGGTCAGATACTGGGTGCTCCCAATTGATGAACAATTCCAAATCATCGCAGGGAGCAACCGTAATACCCTTAAATTATGTATGAAGAGGTGCTAACTGATAGCTCTGGCTAAGAACAGCTAAAAGCACTGTTCTTAGTTGAATTACTTGAAGTAATAAGAAAACACGAGTTCGAGGGTATCAACATCACCTGCTAAATGATGCCATTGTAGATCTGACTTAATTTGACCAAAGTCCAATACATTCACGCCGACGCCTATGTTGGGGTGAACATTATCCTCCACCTCGAAATCTTCCGCGTGGTTCGAACTTGCATCAAGATAACCTAAGCCCAAACTGAAGTACGGGGCGAATTTATCGCCCCAAAGCTGCGTAACTCGATAAACAAAGTTAAAGCTGTAATGTTGGTAATCGACCGTCATATCATTATATTGCGTATGTTCTGCTTTCAAATCGACACTATTTAGCCAACGATAAGTAAACTGGATACTCGCGTTATTATCAAATTGGTACCCTAAGCTACTTCCGAAAGAAAACTGACTGTTACTTTCCTGACTCCACGCGTTGTGGTCAGTATCTGGCTCTAACCATGAAATCCCAGGATTAGCTGTTACATATATTCCGTTATTCTCTTCTGCAGAATGAGCGAAAGGAGAAACACTTAACAATAGTGGGACGACCACTTTAACGGCAAGTGACTTTTGATGTCTAAACAGTGCGAGTATCGTCAATAGCAGCGTGCTTAAGAACCCTATAGAACCACCACTGCTGGTTCCCGCGATAACCTTCCCCCCATAAGGAACACCGGCTTGAATATGAAGATTAACGGTAGCAGGGTAACTATGTCTTGTTCCAATATCTGTAACATCATATTCAAAGCTATCATCGCCTATAAAACCAGCGTCAGGCGTGTAAATGAATTCACCAGTCTCCTTAAGTGTTACCGACCCATGCATTGGTTGTTTATAGATTCGCGCAGTTAAATCTGCATAAAAAGGAGCTTGTGTATTTGCATCATCTGTATCGTTAAGCAACACACCTGGTGCAACAATGGTATCAATACTGTCTGCGTAAAGTGAGTAGCTATCATTATTAGCAACTGGCGCAGCATTGTTAGGGATAAGAGTCCAACCTGTGGAGAGAATTGTTATTGATACTTTTGCTTGGCTCGTATTGATTGAATAATAAAATTCATCATTGCCATAATAATCAGCATCAGGTTGATACTCAAAACTGCCGTCTGCATTCAATGTGACACTTCCATACAAAGCATCTTGGTCTAATGTAGCGGCTGCTGAATTTTCATTGGTATCATTTTTAAGCACTCCATCTTGGCTAGATACAATCAACTTAGTATCTTGATCAACCTCATAGCTATCTGGGTGAGCATAAAGAGATTCATGTTTTTCGAATGCGCCAATGTCGATACTCAACCCCTGTGGGCGGGTTTGCTTGAGGTAATCTGATGTGATTGAGCTTCCATCGGCATATAGCGCTTTAGCGTCGTCGCCTTTATCAACAAGCGCTATTGAAAGCGTGTTTGGAACGAAACAATTAGTTGTAACGCACCCTGCAAGTGACAGGCCAGTATTAGGGGTGTCATCGACACCAGGTGTCGAAATAAAGTTATTGTTGTTCTCTGATAATGGGTAAATAGTTGTATCGTCCCAATCAGTTGGATAAATTGCAGAGCCAACATTATTTGCACCATCGATTATAACGAGTAGATTGTTATTGGCTATAAGCTGAGCACTATTGATTAACTCTATATGGGTCGCTTTGTAAGTAGCAGGGTCTACATTTTTAGTAATAGTCGGGTAATACAGCGTACTATTGGTTAGCGTCAATTTTCCTTTATTGACATAGATTGGCCAACCTCTATTAGCATCCCTTCCATCAAATAAAGTATTTATAATTTGTGCATCAGCTTCATTAAATCTAAAAGTAGAATTAAATAAGCCTTTAAATATACTATCTTTGATGACTGCCGTTGTGCTGCTGCCTGAACTATCTTGACTAACTTGAATAACATGACTGGCTGTGCTTTCAACCAATGGTCCATTAGATTCAAAAGCCGTATTTTCAATAAAAACATCACTATTAAAAATAAGGGTAGGTGCTGATCTTGGACCAAGATTTTCGAATATAAATGAATCTTTTATTGTAACCAAGCCATCTTGAGTAGACATGATGGATGCCTCTCCTTGCCTAGGCACTATCCTATATAGGATAACGTTATTGAGTGTTACATTAGCGTTATCGGAAAAGATAAAACCTGACATGTGTTCTGCCCACACATTTTCAATGGTGGCATCGATGGTGCGCCCTGCGGTATTTCGAGGATTAATGTCAAATAAAAGACCAGATGATCTTAGAATCAGATTGTTAGGATCATTCGGATAACCAGTATTAAATGAGCCAGTATCAGAAACCCAGCGTTGATGGTCATTAATGTGGACATAATCATCGCCTAATCCTCGAATGATAATATCATCAGTAATTGTCATTCGGTTGTCGGTTTGACCTGAAGGGACTTCACCCAAATTAGGCGAGATAGGTGCTTGTGCATTATATGAAGCCGGTATTTCGATAGTATCTAAACCAGGATTAGCATTGGCCTTTTCGATGAAATCTCGAAGTGAGCCTATGCCTTGATCACTACTTGTTGTTACCGTATAAGTGGCAGATTGTACGCTCAAAGAGCTAAAAAGTAGTCCAAATAAAATTATTGACTTTGGAGTCATATTACCATCCTTGATATCCATGAAAAAACTAAGCCCAGATTTTTTTAAGTTACTTGTAACCAACAACTTAGCTCATATATAAGAATATCACAACTCTCCCTAAGTAATGACTTTTGGAGATGTGTATACTTGGGTGCGGACGGGAGTTTTTTCAAAGTAATGTGTTTGCTTTACACATTAGCTAGTTCTATTACGATCTAGATGGGTTCTAGAACGTTTTGGTCGGATAAGCGACACCTGTTACCAGGTGCCGCTCTCCTAAGAACCCAGCGTG
>NZ_JBGONU010000084.1:0-8206 GCF_041439295.1 Vibrio sp. 1F253
TGGTTCACGCTTTCGTGGTGAACAACGCTTCATACGACTTCACGTCGCACGGGCATAAATGAGCTACAGCTTCCCCTAAATTAACAATTCAGAGATAACTAAAGGTATGGAAAGTCGCTTGACGTAGCGTCCAGTATTGATGGTGCAGACCACTGACAAGTATACGGGTCTTCTGACAATATGCTTTTTCAAATATTTAAAATCATGCTCTCTAATGCCCCTCAATAAAAAAGCCCAAACAAAGGATTGGGCTCAATTCAATAATCATGAAGCCATTGTCATGGTGGTTATATTCCGATTAATTTCCCCAGATTTGGCTTACAAACTCTGGATGGTCAATAAACGGATTACGATTCCCTTGAAAATCATGTACTGCCTTATTTCGGTCGATTTCTTTTTGGCTTACTGGATCTTCAGAATGCCAACGCTTTAGCATAGTAAGTAGCCAAGGTTCAAAAACGGTTGTATTGGTTCCATCCAGAACGGCATCAGAGCTTGTAGAGTTCCCTTCCCAATTAGCGATTTCATTTTCATAACGTGTTGCCATGTAGAAATATGCTCTTGCGAAATCACCTTTAAACTCATCAATTGGCTCAAACACCGTACCCACATAACCAAGAGAGTTCGCTGCGCTGCCTAACTTAGAACCATTGCTTGATGTGTATGTCGCGCTACTCACCTCACCAAACCAGCTTTTCGGGAATGAGTGCTCACGGTTGTAGCAATCACCTTCTTTGCTGTATTGACCACATTGATCGGCCACCTTAGTAAATTGGATTGAATCAGAGCCTGAAGGTTTCTCCGAATACATATCGAGAATCGACCCATCAGTGTCATAGTATGCGTCTAGGTCAGCCTCAGACACCAACGTCCAAATAGCGGTGTAACCCTGACTGCTATGATTATCAATAATTTGATATAAGGCCGTTTTTAACGCAAAGCCCACTTTGCCTTCAGCGTCTTTATAATACTCACCTAAAACTGGTGGTTCAGTTGGTGGTGTAGTTGAACCACCAATTGTAAATTCTGTACTCTGACTTGCTTGGAAATCACCACCAGATGCCACAACGGTTCCGTTTACCGATAAACTGTATGAACCATTCCCCACACTGCAGCACATTCCATCTCCATAAGAGTCTAAGACTTCTAGGATGTAGCTACCATCCGCTAAACACATTTCCACTTCATTGATGGTGTTATTTTGATAGTCTGAACCAGAATAAAGAGTTTGAGAAACTGAGTTTTTGAGAGACCAACTGGTTTCAGAACCATAGTTATCCGTCACTAGCGTGAGTGCGGCACTTGTGTCATTGCAGCTTTGTGTGGGTGGAGTCTCCGTCGGCTGAAAGTTATCTAAATACACCACTTCCGAACCATCAAAACCTGCATCATCATAAAATCGTACGCCCACAACGATATCTTTAGTGCTCGTAGCGCTGTACGAGTGAGTCAATGCTTGCCACTGATTCGTTAAACCATTATTCGAGTAGCCTAAATAGCCATCAACAAAAAGGCGAGCTTTCACGTTGCCTTCCGTGTGGTAAACATCGACAGAGAAATCATAAGTTTTCCCTTGTTCAACACGTATCGTTTGCAGAAAATCGGTATTACTTTGAGTGCCTGTATTCACTGTTACTTGCGCAGAGAAACTGCCGTTATTAACAGGTACGTTAGAGGGTGAAACTGCAATGCCGGAGTCAATCACACTCCATCCAGATGGTACGTTTCCTTCCCAGCTTTCGAAACTTCCATTTTGCATTTGCGCATGCGCACTCACTGAACAAAGTAATGCAACGCCACTTAGTGTTATTATTCTATTTATCATATAACCTTCTGTTTAATTAGATAAAAAACCAACTAAGCTTAGAAAGTATTCATAAGATGGATAGAGATATAAATCACATTTATAAATGTAAGCACTGTCAGATTTATTAATATATGTGATGTAAAGCAATGCAACATCGACCTGTTAATCAAACGAATAAAAAGCCGAGCAGATTACCTAACTCAGCCTTTTTACCCTCTAGACATAGATCATTTATCGCCAGTGAGCATATCGAAGAAGATCTGTCTCGACTCTGGGGTGTTGTCTCGATGAGTTTCGTATTTTATATGCGAATTGGCATCAACAGATTTTGATAACTTGATACTCCAAAGTGCTTTCATTTGATTCGGTACAATTGAGTATCGGACGTCGATAATACGCAACTCGTCCGTTGGGTCCTGAGCAATATAACCATTAGAGAACCAGCGGAAGCGTTCAATATCTTTTGCTTGTTGTGAATTAGGGTCAAGCCAAGGTAAGTCCCTGCTAACATTCAGCTTAGCGATCGACTCTCCTGGATATACGTTTACCGATGTGCCAACCCGCACTGCGTCTACATGATAATGAGCCTCTGTTTCGTACACCACTTTCCAAACCAAGATATTCGCAAAGCTCGGTTTTGCCTCTAATCGAATCGGCGTGTGTTGTCTTTGTTCCGCTAATTGCCACCCAATCGCCTCTGCCCTATCTCTTTGTATCATCCCTAATGTTGGATAAATTAGAGCCCAAGCAAACGCAACACGTGCTAGACAAGGTACTCGTTTCAACGTTGCAAACACAAGCAAAACTAGGATGGGCAGCGTATAAACAGGATCGATGATTGATATGGTATTCCAAGCAAAACGCGCATTAGTCAAAGGCCAAAGTAACTGCGTGCCATAAGTGGTACAAGCGTCTAACAGTGCATGAGTGCCATAGCCCAGAGCGCAAAACAGCCAGCTTTGTTTGAAAGAAAGCCCACGCCTTTTTGCAATCAGGTGATGCAGAACCAAGGCACATATCAAACTGCCAATGGGGATAAAGAAGAGTGAATGGGTAAATTGTCGATGAAATTCCAACACCAACAAAGGGTCACTTTGAGACTTAATCAGTGCATCTAGATCTGGTGCCAATCCAGAAAGCAGCCCTAATACCCCAGCAACAACCAAATGTTGTTTTTTGCTTACCGATTGTGACAAAGAAGCGCCTAACACGCCCTGCGTTAAAGGGTCCATAAATCACTCACTGATAGCATTCCGTTGAATCAAATAAGATACATTTAGCTATAGCAGTGAATTGGTTTAAATAACAATGTTTTATCAAGATAATAATGTTGATAAAACACCCTGACATTAATGGATTCCATGAAGAGTTAGCGTTAAACGTTTTGCTGTGTGGCCTTGCTTAACAGCATTTCCCAATCAGATTTATCAACCTGTCCTTTGTGAACATTCACTTTGTAATAGCCATTTTTAGTCAGTGATTTAACTTGAATATACTGACGAGAAAAGACAGAGTTTTTGATCGCTAAGTTCGCTTTAACGTCATGTAGATGTATCTCTTCACCGACTAAAGATAAATGTCTTCGGGTGAACTTGGAGACCAAAGCATAGACAGTGATCATGATTAAGATAGAAGTAACGAAAGGGAAAAACTGGAGCTCAGTCTGATAAAATAAGTTGATAGCTAAAGATGCGATCACGTAACTTATTGTCATTGATAGAGCCACGTTCCAACGTGGGCCGTTGCCCTTAAATGAAATTTCTCGTGCCATCGCTCGCTCCTTTAGATAAGTATTTGACCACATTTGAATATTTATTAAACGCGAACAATCTTATTATGAACCATGGTGCATTAAAAGGAGTGACTCATATTATTGGAGGGCTCAGATCGCAATTAGACATTTACATGCATTTTTTCGCACCTAAATGTCTAATGAATAAAGAAACTGATTCAGTTACAGGTTACTGAATCAGTTTCTTTAATTAACGAGCAACCATGCTGGCTGCAATAACCACCAACAGTACTGAGAAGATCTTCTTAATCGTTGGAACCGGTAAATGGTTAGTTGCTTTTGCGCCTAGCGGAGCTGTAAACCAAGATGTGCACACGATGCCCAGCAATGCAGGCAAATAAACAAAGCCAGCAAAACCGTCTGTTAGAGCAAAGTGGCTGCTGCCTGAACTGATGTAACCTATCGAGCCAAACAACGCGATAACAATGCCACAAGCCGACGCACAACCAATCGCCTTTTTCATATCGACAGAGAAGAACGTCAATAGTGGAACCAGCAATGCCCCACCACCAATGCCTATCATGGCTGACAAGCCGCCCGTAATAGTTGTAAGAACCGTTAGTACGCCCTTGTTCGGTAGCTTTCGTTCTTTAGGCGCGTCATTTTTGCTGCTTAAGAACATCTTGATCGCAATAAGAACCACACTCACGGCAAACACAATACGAACCACTTTTTCCGGTAAAAGAGCCGCCATAAAGCCACTAATCAATGCACCCAGAGCAACACCCAACATGATCCAAGGTGCCAAATCCCAAGGCACGTTGCCATTTTTGTGGTGAGCAAGCGCAGAAGAAGTTGAGGTAAACAAAATTGATGCCAAGGAAGTCGCAATCGCTGCAACGACCACTTGGTCAGCAGGTAAAACTTCTAAGTGAAGTAAAATGCTGCTTAACACAGGTACAATGATAAGCCCTCCGCCAATCCCCAAAAGTCCGGCAAGAAAACCAACACCACTGCCTAATAATGCACAGTATAAAATCAACAACAGCAACTCACTCATTTCGTCCATCTCTTAATTAAATTAATTGTCTTAAATAATACACTATTAATGTGGTTATATTTCCATCAAGCCAATTAATATAACTGACACCACCTAATATTTTCAAACATAATAGATCATGAATATTCCTCATGTTGAATGTGAAGGAATACCATTGTTAATCATTTATCGAACCAAGTATAAAAATACCAAGCGATTAACTTAATACCGTATTAATTTTTCATACAGTATTGCCTTCAACTATTAATCCGGTCACAAGCAAAAATAAAAGCAATTTTAATTCTAAAGACCGAGAAAGTCAGACAACAGATTGGGATATCAGATCAACATGAATACAGAATTTAATTTTACAATTAAGAGCATTAGCCTCGACGAGAACTACCAACCTGCGGACAGTACACGTATCACCACCAACTTCGCTAACTTGGCGCGTGGTGACAGCCGCCAAGCAAACTTGCGCAATGCACTGCAGATGATTGACAACAGTTTCAACGCATTAGCACACTGGGACAACCCAAAGGGCGACCGTTACTCTGTAGAGCTTGAAATCATTTCTGTTGATATGGACATTGAAAGCAACGGCGAAGCATTCCCTTCCATTGAAGTACTGAAAACCAATATTCTGGACCGTAAAACCAACGAGCGTATTGAAGGCATTATCGGAAATAACTTCTCTTCTTATGTTCGAGATTATGACTTTAGCGTACGTCTATTGGATCATAATAAAGGCCAAGAGAAATTCAGCATTCCAGAAGATTTTGGGGATTTACACGGCAAGCTTTTTAAATATTTCGTTAACTCTGACGCTTACAAAAAGAACTTTAATAAACCACCTGTTATTTGCTTAAGCGTGTCAGATAATAAAACCTATTACCGAACCGAGAACCAACATCCTGTGTTAGGTTTTGAATACCAACCGAATGAGTCTTCTTTGACTGAACAATATTTTAAGAAGATGGGGTTACAGGTTCGTTACTTCATGCCGCCAAACAGTGTCGCACCTCTAGCTTTCTATTTCTTTGGTGATCTACTGAACGATTACTCAAACCTAGAGCTTATCAGCACCATCAGCACCATGGGTACATTCCAAAAAATCTACCGTCCTGAGATTTACAACGCGAATGCGGTTGCAGGTAACTGCTACCAACCAAACTTGAAAAACTTGGATCACTCGCTAACTCAAATCGTGTATGACCGAGAAGAACGAAGCAAATTAGCTATCGAACAAGGTAAATTCGCAGAAGAGACTTTCATTAAGCCATACCAGTCAGTTCTAGAGAACTGGTCTGCCAACTACGCGCTTTAATCGAGCAATTGCGCTCTTAAATCACCAAGGATAGGCAGTATACGTTATGAAAACATTATTACCGACTTCAACAGCAGGCAGCTTACCTAAGCCATCTTGGCTAGCACAGCCAGAGACACTTTGGTCTCCATGGAAACTGGAAGGCGACGAATTAACCGACGGCAAACAAGACGCGCTACGTGTCTCTCTTCAAGACCAGCAACAAGCCGGTATTGATATTGTGAGTGACGGCGAACAGACACGTCAGCACTTTGTAACAACCTTCATTGAACACCTGAATGGCGTGGATTTTGAAAAGCGTGAAACCGTTAAAATTCGCGACCGTTACGATGCGAGTGTACCAACAGTCGTTGGCCCTGTTTCTCGTCAAAAGTCGGTTTTTGTCGAAGATGCTAAGTTCTTACGCCAGCAAACGGATCAACCAATTAAGTGGGCTCTACCGGGGCCAATGACCATGATAGATACGCTTTACGACGCGCATTACCAAAGCCGTGAAAAGCTAGCATGGGAGTTCGCAAAAATCCTTAACGAAGAAGCAAAAGAGTTAGAAGCGGCTGGTGTTGATATTATTCAGTTCGATGAGCCTGCGTTTAACGTATTTTTTGATGACGTGAACGATTGGGGTATTGCTTGTTTAGAAAGAGCCATTGAAGGGCTTAAGTGTGAAACTGCAGTTCATATTTGTTATGGCTATGGCATCAAAGCAAATACGGATTGGAAAAAGACACTAGGTACCGAATGGCGCCAATACGAAGAGGTATTTCCTAAGCTTCAGCAATCGAATATCGATATCATCTCATTAGAGTGTCATAACTCTCATGTGCCGGTTGAATTGCTTGAGCTCGTTCGAGGTAAGAAAGTGATGGTCGGTGCTATCGATGTTGCAACCAATTCAATTGAAACGCCGGAAGAAGTTGCCGACACTCTACGAGAAACACTGAAGTATGTTGATGCCGATAAGCTCTACCCGTGCACCAACTGCGGCATGGCTCCCCTTCCTCGTGAAATTGCCTCAGCTAAGCTCAATGCGCTAAGCGCTGGCGCAGAGATCGTTCGTAAAGAACTTTCAGAGTAACGGTTTAAACTCAAACTAAAACCGAATTCTTGAAGCCTAAGTATCCTATTAATACTTAGGCTTTTTCTATATTAGTACATGATCTTTATAAGCAGCGGCTTACCAGGTTTTATCTAAGTCTTGAGCATATAAAGAGATCGCGCGTTGGTACTCTTTAATCGCATCGCTATTAGTCGTAGATACCAAAAGCTCAAGTAACAGCGACGTCGCCTCTTTATGGCGATCCAAATTGTACAAACACATTGCGTAGAAAGGTTTCACCTCTATCGAGTCAGGATATTCAGCCATAGTCTGTTCGAAATAGCCTAAAGCCTCTGCATAAAGACCAAGGCTTCGATAAGTACTCGCCAAACCGAACAGCGCATCAAAACGCTCTACTGAAGAAAGCACGCCAGACAGAGATAGCACATAATGCTCAATCGCCTGTCGCTCTTTACCTTGATTATCGTAAGACCACGCGATCTGCAAGTGCGCTTTCGCGGCATAATTTTCATCAGTGAGTAGCGTTGCCAACAAGTCACGTGACTCTTGGTACTTCTCTTCTTTTCGCAATTCGATTGCTTGTTTGATAATGGTGTCCATAGTTCTTCCTAAAATCAGTTCCATTTCAACGAGTCCTTTCACTTCAGACAACTGAGTAAAACCTTTTGATTGATAAAGCTTAATAGCGGGGTTCTCACTGAACACTCGCAACACTAACTGAGCCGATGATTGATTGTTCGCATGTTCAATAGCTAAATCGAGACACTTAGAACCAAAGCCTCTATCTTGATATTCAGCTAATATCTGCAAGTCCCTAAGAAACGTTGTATCACAGTTGTAACTGAAGCGGATAACACCAATACGGCTATCCCCTACATAAACTTCATAGTTATCCAGTTCATCCCAGCTGCGTAAAAACTGACTATGACCCCAAGCGATGCCACGAGCTTGGTAGTAACTCGCCATATTCGTTTTAGTGATCGATTCAGCGAACTTAGGATCGGAACCTTTGACTAACCTTACTTCCATATTGTGTCCTTTGTTTCTAAATCAAACATTGAGCAATACGTAATTTAAGTACCAAGAGTATTGCATCGTGTTTAAACCATCCTAATCAATCTGGTTCCTTGGTTAACGCCTTCTCTAACCACATTGAACTGATGTATTGACCGTTTTTCTTCGCATATTCACCCCCTCTGGCAGGATAGTTGTCACTGTTAAAATTTAACCAGTTTGGGCGATAA
>NZ_JBGONU010000085.1:0-7555 GCF_041439295.1 Vibrio sp. 1F253
CTTAATAAAGTGGCTTCGGGCTTGTTCAACACTTGGGATTTAGTGTTGGCTGCGCAACAACTTTGAATCTGATAAAACACAAACTTTTTTCTGTTGGATATATTTTCCGCAAAATCCATTTGAGCATAAATACAAATGGCAAATTTTCGGCTTTAGCATGCTTTCTATTAAGCTGCTCAAACTCCACATGCTCAACACCAATTATCTCTAGTTTACAGATTTTCCGGTCGTCTTCGAGAGTAAAAGCTTCTACGACCTGCCCCGAGAAATAATGGCTTTCTGATTCATCTCGAATAGTTGCGGTCTTTTTACCTGATAGGATTTGACGCTCTAATTTTGTGAAAAATGTGATTTTATCCAAAAACTTACACCTACTTCCTTACAGGTTCTTCCAAGCATATAACACCTGCAATAAGGTGCGCCAACGCTGAACTTACCAAACCTAATACACTTCGAACCAAAACCGCCGAGTGTAACGTGCCACCCTTAATTGCTTGTTGAACGAAGCCGCTGCGCGGCAGAGTAAAACGAGTGCAAGCCATACTATTGTCACACAATGATCTTGATGGTCAATCACAGGAGTAACTTATGAATCCCACCGACTTAGAACGCTACAACACCCTTTATGAACAAAACCTTACCAACCTATAGCTGCAAGGTAAACGACCTGCGACTATTGATGCCTATTCTCGTGCGGTTGGCCAAAAGGCATTTAATAATAAGGAGAATGGCATTAGCGAAATCAGAGGAGATATGACGACGAAAGAAACCAAGACCAGCTAACTGGTTGATAAGATTGCTATCGCAACCTTATCTTGGCCTCGCTCGCCTTGAGAAAAGCCTCAAAGCGATGTGCCCTTCAAATGCAATCGTACAATTTACTTAATAAAGTGTCTTCGGGCTTGTTCAAAACTCGGGATTTAGTGTTGGCTACGCAACACCTTATTCGTTATATTATGTTTTGTATGATCCTCAAGGAAAAATTAGTAGTGTTATTTGATAATTTCAAAAAGCACTTTACCACCAACAGTCAAAATAGCGCCGAAAGTAATGAACAGCATATTCTGTATACTTAAAAGGGGAAGGTAAAAAAAACTGGTTTCTAATTTTGTTTTTTTCAGTTCAGCTAACTTAATCAAACCTTCGCACGTGATCTCTATTTTTGAATCATGATGCCAATTATGATGGTTAGCATGCTCTGCTTTGATCCACTCTTTAGTTTCGAACTCTATTAAAATATCTCTAAAAAATACAAACTCTGATTGTTCAAGTCCACTTGTGATAGGTGAAGTTCCAGATGAGCATTTTTTTAATACCTCAATATATGTTTTTAAAGTTTTTTCTTTTGTCACGGTAATTCACCTTAAATTAATACTCAATCTTACATCGCATTAAAATTATAACTATATTATTCATTAGATAATGCTAAAAGCATAACTTTTTAATATCGTGCAAGCACGAATTCATCCAATCAATATATCAAAAAGATTGCTTATAACCAACTGAATACTATGAATTTAATATAAAAGCGGGTCTCAACATTCAGCGTGAAAACGTGCAAGCACACATTGCCGCCTTCGTAAGGCACGTTATCATTCTTAGCCACTTATCAATCCAATTACTATTCAAAAACTTAACACCATTACCCTCGTTAGGTTCGTGCTCATTCAGTGTTAAAAACCACTCTTTTTAAAGTCATTAATTATTCAATAAACTGTCTGTGTGTACTGGTCACTGAGGGGAAGCTAAAGCTAGTCGATTCTGACTCGTCATTAATGAACATGTGAATGACTAAAAGTAATCATAAATTTGGAAGCTTTGAGGGAAGTGTTGGGGGAGGAATATTACAGTTACGGCGACTCAGGGTTCATAAACATTCAAAAGGCAAGATTCAGTTTTGCCTTTTGAATGTTCCTCAGAAAATCACCACTACTCGTCACTTATGTGTATGGGTTTTAGTTTAGAACTATGGGGGGATGGACTGGGACTACTTAGGGCTAATAGTCATATTTAAGCGGTTGCACCACAGAATCTAAGCCCTCAATCTTGAGAGCTAAACATAACTGCATTAAGTCGCCCAACTCACCTTGTGGGAAGCCCTTTTTATCGAACCACAGCAAGTATTCTTCAGGTAGATCAATCAAGGTGCGGCCAGCGTATTTGCCAAAAGGCATTTGCATTCTGGCTAGCTTAATTAGGTTCTCTTTCTCTAGCATTACAAGCTCTTTCTAGACGTCGTCGATGTTCTGTAGAGTATCACCTAAACGTTCAACCCAATAGTTGATCGCATCTTTGGCATCATCTAACGAATCAATCATAGTAGAAAAGTCTTTATTACCCGCTTCGCGGTCGATGGCCGCAAACAACGGAGTGCCGTCTTGCGCATTACTGACCAATAGCTCAACACTGGCGCTCCCAACGTTGGTGTGCTCACCTGTCGTCACCTTAGATATAGTCGACATCGCAAGACCAAACGGCAGCACACTGCTTGTCACGGCTAAGATCGGGTTGGGCGTTTCAACATTACTTAAGGCAATACTCAAACGTAGCGTGTTCCCTGTTGGTTCATCGACAATCGTTTTATGAGGCGATATTTTCGCTTCCAAACGACTCACCATATGATCTGTGAGCTCCTGAATGTCTTCCTGATCTAATGTGCCTTCTTCTGCCAACACAAAGATTTGGTCGATCACCACAGAGTCATAAGCGTCTAATTTGGATTTCAAACGTTGTTCGTCACGCAGCCCTATCCTTGCCCAAACTAAATCAACGCCTCCATCAGGGCCAGGCTGAAAATCTTCATAACTGGTGAATTTAGTCGCGGTTTTAATTGGGCCGCCTGCACAACCAAACAAAAACATGCTGGTTGCAACAAGCAAAAGGACTTTTAAAGGTTTCATAACGCACTTAAGTAAATCAAGGAATTAACTAAGTATGCCACACCCTAAGTGGAAAAGTTGTAGAAAAAGAGGTAAAACTCAGAGCTCGATCTAAAATCAATGGTTCTGAACGGTATGCGCATACTCTACGATCACCTGATTGCCTTCGATATAAGCATTTTGGATCTCACCATCAACACTCATTCTACTTTTCAGATAAACCACTTTGGGCCCGGATTCATTGTCTTCTTTAAGTGAAGGGAGCACATTCCTTGGCTCCAAATGAAGCAAACGACAGAAGTGACTAACGAAAGACATGGTTAATGCTTTCTCCCCTCTTAGCACTCGTGAAAAATCCAACTGGTTCATCCCTAGCTTTTTTGAAAACTCCATCTGCGTAATTCGCATTCGAGATTTTTGTGACATCCACGTTTGGTACAAAGCATCTCTATCTTGCTCAGTGAATTCCATTACCGGTTCCTTTATATAATTCATACCAATCAATTGTCCGGCTTTTCATACATGGCATGTCAGGATTTGGTTAGTGGAAACCAAAGGTTTGGTTTTGATATGGGAATAACCTTGTTTGATCTGTACAGAGCTATCAGAGCTATCAGAGCTATCAGAGCTATCAGAGCTATCAGAGCAGATAATGATCCGCCAACAAAGCAACAAACAAAATCATAAGATGATAAATGGAGAACTTGAAGGTCTTCATCGCCATGTTAGGCTCATCACGATACTTAAGTACCCAAGCGTGATAAACAAACCCACCGTTGAGCACCAAAGACGCGCTCAGATATATCCAACTACTCATGCCGACCAACACCGGCAATATACACACGATGCTGAGCAACAAGGTATAGAGTAAAATAGAAGTCTTGGTGTATTCGATTCCGTGGGTCACAGGCAGCATGGGGATGTTCACTTTGGCATACTCGTCACGACGATGAATTGCCAACGCCCAGAAGTGCGGAGGGGTCCAAATAAATATGATCATCACCAATAACCAAGCGTTTGAATGAAGCTCATTAGTAACTGCCGTCCAGCCCAACAGCGGAGGCATTGCACCAGCGATCCCTGCTATCACGATGTTTTGCGGCGTCGCTCGCTTTAAGTACATGGTATAAATCACTGCGTAACCCAACAAGCTTGCAAAGGTTAACCAAGCAGTGAGTTGATTAACCCACACCACTAACGTGACGAAACCAAGTAAGCCAATACCCGCGGCAAAGCTGAATACGCGCGCACTACTCAGTTCACCGGATGGTAAAGGTCGTCGATTTGTTCGAGTCATCTGGCCGTCGATCTTTTTATCGATCAAATGGTTAAACGCAGCTGCCGAACCAGCCATTAACCCTATCCCAATCATTCCGAACAGAGTTCGTTGCAAAGGCAATCCATTCGGCACAGCCAAACACATTCCAACCAAAGCAGTTAGCAGCATCAAAGCCACCACTTTAGGCTTGGTCAGTGTTAAATAGACCTTCCAAACAGCTTTGTTTTTTCCCGCCATTTCATTGCTTAAGGCGATATCATTGCTGATTGCTATCTTAGGACTTGAGGCTACGTCTTGAACCACCACTCCATTTTGTGTTGATGCTCTACTGACCATGATTACCTCCTTGTAATACACTGTTCTTCACCAAGCTCTCACTCGGTTTGCGTTGCCAGACCACAAAATTGGTCACAACCATGCTGATGAGTAACATCGCCGCGACTAGGTTATGCAAAACCGCAACTGAAATGGGTAAATGAAACCATACGTTACTGATCCCAAGGCTGATTTGAGTAAACAATACTAATGCGACAATCACGCTCAGCTTTTGGTGAGGCACTTGGCCAAATTTCCATAGCTGGTACACGATCATCAGCACCGTTAACGTCGCCAAAATAGCCCCGAACCTGTGCATAACATGGATGGTGAGCCTTGCGGGATATTCCAACACACCAAACTCATAGTTATCATGGCCGTGTTGAGCAAAATCAAACGCATTTTTGAAGTCGAGATAGCTCATCCAGTTACCTTCACATATGGGTAACTGTGTACACACCAACGCGGCATAGTTCGACGATGTCCAACCACCAAGCAGTATCTGCCCGACCACAATGAGTAGCCCGAACAGCGCCCAAGCCTTAAGTGACGAAGTATACGTAGCCTCACCAAAACGGCTTTGAAATTGAGACAAACGACAGTAGAGCAGACACAATAGCGACAGTAGCGTGAAGCCCCCCATCAAATGTGCCATAACCACAACGGGCATCAACTTGAGAGTCACCGTCCACATTCCAAGCAAAGCCTGAAATATTACGGTTGCCGAGATAAGTAATGGTAGCCCAGCTGAAGTAATGTTCTTCTTAATACACCAAGCGACGACTACAAAGATAAGCAGCCCTAATGTTCCGGCAAAGTAGCGATGAATCATCTCTATCCACGCTTTGTCTGCTTCGAGAACACGTTCTGGAAATTGTAGATTGGCTTGATTCACTGCTTGGGCATCAGAAGGAACGGTTATCTTGCCGTAACACCCTGGCCAATCAGGACAGCCAAGGCCAGCATCCGACAAACGGGTATAAGCGCCGAGCACAATCACGGTAAGGGTTAACAAGATAGTTAATCTCATCATGTGTATGAGTAAATCAGGGGCTCTATTCTGCATCGTTTATCTCCCTATATTTATTCCCTTTTCGCTAACAACACTCAGCATTAACGCAATTTGCTAAAGCTCATCAACTCAAGCTCATCAACTTAAGCTGATTAACTACCCAACTCGTGACAGCTTAAGCAGCTTTCTTAGATCATGAATCATGCCTTTAGATTGACCAACTAACTGAGACGGGTCAGAAACGCTTTTGTACTCCATGACCAACTGCCCTAGTGGGTCAATAATGACAATCGAAGCAGGTGAAAACTCAGTACTTAACTGATCCCCACCAGCTAACAAAGATAAATCCGGCTTATCGAGCGAACCCGACAACGAGTTACCTTCTGAGACGAAAACAACGGCGGTCACTCGCTCTTTGTTTTTCCCTAACGCTAAGTAGCTTTGATTCAAATAATGAAGCTGTTGTTCACACAAGCTTTCGCACTCCATCGGTGCGATATAACCCACTAACCACCCTTCTCCAGCCATGGGTACCGTTACTCCGAAATCCGCAAGCGTGGTTCTTGGTTCTACCAATTCGCCTGAGTTAGTGACACCTGAGGTATACCAATTCTGGTCTAGCACAGTTTTGGCGATAATGGCTGGCAAAGCGAAAATTAAAACAAGTCCAATTAATGCCAAGCGCCCTTTAGTACGACGGCTTCTGAGCTCAGCCATGTTTGCCTCGGTAATTTCCCTGTTCACTTGTGCTTGAGATTTATTCATCCTTGTTCCTCGTGATAGGTGTTGCCTTTAGGTACCGATAGCCAATCAACATCGTCAAAAACAAAAGTACCGCAGCCATAAAAAACCATTGAAATGAGTAACCAAAGTGCTTCTCAGATTTCATCGCCGTTGGACGCCATAACATTTCATAGGGCCATGCATCTAAACTCTGAGGTTGGAAGACAAAGGGCAGCACTTCTTGCCCGGTGTACTGTGATAGCGCTGTTATGTTTAAGTTTTGAATTCTATTCGGTGTCGTATTTTCTAATCCCAACTCAAGACTTAGAGGGTTCAACGAACGTGTGTACAAACGCCCTGACATATTGGTTGGTAGTGTGATGCTTCCTAATTGGGGTAGCTCTCTTCTGTCACGGCTCGCTGCAACGAACCCAAGATCGATCAACAGTTGTTTTCTTCCATCTTGTGTTGGAACTTCGCCCAACATGTAAATCACATACCCTACCGTTCCTTGGTTAATCTGGTTGTCTAACAAAACCACTAAACCACTTGGTGCTTCCAATTCCACATCAACCTTCAAACCATTTAAAGACGGCAGTTCAGGTGAGCCTTGCGCTTGTGTACGCGAGTCTTTCCATTCAGAGATAACCGCATCCAATAACCTAGACGATTGCTGCGCTCTTTCTGATAGCTGCATTTCATAGCGCAATTTCTCGTTACCTCGATCTAACTGCCACAAACCCAACTTGATTAAAATGCCGACTGAAACCACAGTTAAAACAACCGCTATCCAAAAACTTTTACTGCGGAACTTGTGTTCATCATTAATCAATCGGTTTGGAGTTATCACTATGGCGTCATCTACCTTTGTTCTGTTATTTAAAGTCGTATTGGTCTCTTTGCTGTTTTTTATCGCTTTCAATTTGATGAAAGGTCTAATCCAAATCGCCTCGGGCAAACACAATGGAAAAAGGCTCAGTCACTTCTTGGGGCGTCGTGTCATGTGGTCAGCCGTTGTCGTGCTACTTTTATTACTTGCTTTGGGATCAGGAGTGATAACTCCTAACCCTCGCCCCTATTAATCCCCTATAAGCTCAGCAGTTAAAGCACATAGACAAATACAAACAGGCCTAACCAAACCACATCAACAAAATGCCAATACCAACTGCCCGCTTGGAACGCAAAGTGGTCTTTCGGAGTGAAGTGGTCTTTCGCAACTCTCGCCAGTAACACAATCAAAAAAATCGTTCCCAAACAGACATGCAAACCGTGAAATCCTGTCAACAAGAAGAAGGTTGATCTGCTCCAGTCAGACTGGACACTTAGCTAAGCGACATTTCGCTTTTC
>NZ_JBGONU010000086.1:0-7337 GCF_041439295.1 Vibrio sp. 1F253
AAATACGCGAAACGGGGTTGTTCTATCTTTAAATTTAATTACGCAACAAAGCCGACCATATTCGCTCAATCGTTAGTAAGTTCTCTCCTGATATTTACGCTTTAAGCATGCAGTTTAACCCTAAACAAGATAATGAATTCTTAAAGAACTTTAGGGAAAAGCAGCAAGAATATTACGAAGAAAGATTATCATTGAATGATGAAGATTCGAGAGAACGTTATCGAAGTCGAATTGAAGATCGGTTAGAGCGATGGCTAGGATCGGTATCGAAAGAGCAAAAGCAGATTATTTCAACTTGGTCTCAAGAATGGGTAAATACCAACGATAACTGGCGCCAATATCAAAATAATACCTACCAAGATTTATCGACACTGATAGAAAAGAAAAGCGACTTAGATATAGCTCAGCCGATTATTATGAACCTGCTTCTGAACAATGAAGCTTATTACCCTGAAGGACTTGAGCCTGAGCTTAACAAGAACATGCAGACATCAGCCAATTTTTTAGTCGATATCGTAGAAAGCAGTACTAATAAGCAGTGGGCTTATTTCATGAGTGAATTAGCAAGCCTTAAAGGAACATTTGAATCACTGCAGGAGTAGAGTCTTCTTTCGTTCTAAAGGCTAGCTGTTATCCATGCGACTAGCCTTTCAATCACCCCTGAAGGGGAGAGAGTTTAGACATTTAACTTCTGTTGCTCATCAGAAGTTTTGGAATTGAACCTTTAGCGGTCTTAGATATTTTCTGCATCAGTTGAAAACTCGGCTGTTGAATGCCGTGGTTCTTTTGAAGCTCATCAATCATCAATAACCATAACCGTGCTGTCATTTCTGAATCGGCTAACGCTCTGTGGAAAGTACCGTCGTTGTCGATATTTTTAAAACGCACAAGGTCGCCTAGCTTATGAGTCGGTGCGTCTTGGATGAGACGGCGAGCAATCAACATTGAGCAAGCGAACTTGCCTGTGTAGTCTCTGCCAATAAAGTCTAATTCCGCATCAAGAAAGCGCTTATCAAACGATGCATTGTGAGCAACAAGTTGGCTGCCTTGGATAAAGTCTGCAAACTCATCCATTACTTCACTGCAACTGGCCGCAGTGCTTAACATACGATTACTGATCCCGGTATAGCTTTCAATGAACCCGCTAACACGAAACCCTGGGTTCATGAGCTGCTGGAAGGTGTCGACGACTTCGCCGTTAACTAATTTAACCGCACCGATTTCAATCGCTCGGTCACCCATGTTTGGTGATAAGCCTGTGGTTTCGAAATCGAGAACGATAACGGAGTCTGCGGAGTTTGGAGCCATCGTGTTTCCTAATTACTATTGGGTGGTATCGCTTTATATGAGGTGTTTGGTGCTGCTATCAGTGAAGCTATTATGTGTTACTGCTGATCGTGAGCTCAGTGTAACCCGTCGTATCATCATGCTCTCTGTTGAAGGTCAAAGTATCGTAACGGTGCACAATCAATTCAGCGGTGGTGGCGATAATCGTTCCCTCCAACAGATGACCGCCAATCACGTCACCATTTTCATCAGCAACGGATATATGAATATGCTGGTGGTTCGGGGTTAGCGTTGCCATCACAGATACGATTTCGAATGGAGCTTTGATTAGCTTGGTGTTGTTCGCATTAGCCAGACGAATATTGAGTTGAGAAACACAACCGACGCACGACGCGATAGAACCTGCCGAGATGTTCTGTGTGGTCACTAGTTTTTGGAGCTCAAGCTTTAGATCTTGGCCTCTAGTTAATCTCGTTGCGATAGGAGTGATCATCTTATTGCCTCAACTTTATATGTATTTCTAAGAGCAAAACGAAGCCACATGGGCTTCGTTTTATTTTCATTTTGGCTAATGCGACTTTTTCATTTTCTATAGCTGAAATTACTTAGTCTTGTTGCTGCTCTCTTTTCTTCTTAGGAACGAAGTTCAATACAGAGATTGGCACTTCTTTGCGTGGTTCGAAACCTTCAACAACGCGACGTTCAATCAAGTGACCCAGGCGCTTTTCAATGATGCACAGGTTCTTGAAGTTATCTTTCGATAGGAAAGAGATCGCTTCACCAGATGCATCAGCACGGCCTGTACGACCAATACGGTGAACATAATCATCTGCTGGGAAAGGCATGTCGTAGTTGACTACGCGGCTTAGGTTATCGATATCGATACCACGAGCAGCAACACCCGTTGCAACTAGATATTTTAGACGACCTTTCTTAAAGTCAGCCAGAATCTTTTCACGAATCGCTTGGCTACGCCCACTGTGGAAAGCTTCAGCTTGGATGCCACGCTTTTCAAGTTGGGCAACTAACTTAGCCGCGCCGTGTTTGGTCTCGATAAAGATAAGCGCTTGGTCCCATTCACCGTCAGTGATCATGTGGCTTAATAGCGCAGATTTGCGGTCTTTATCGACGGTTACCAACCATTGCTCAATGTTCGCTTTAGAAGCGTCAGTTTTGGCAATTGAAATCTCTTCCGCTTCACTGATTGCGCTTTTCGCTAGCGCACGAACTGGCGTTGATAGCGTTGCTGAGAACAAGAGGTTTTGAATGTTTTGTGGCAAACGCGCGATGATCTTGTTGATGTCTTCGATGAAACCCATGTCTAGCATGCGGTCAGCTTCATCAAGAACCAGTACTTCAACTTCATCAAAATGAACGGCACGTTGTCCGTACATATCGATTAAACGACCTGGAGTTGCCACAAGAATATCGACACCTTCGATCAAGCGGTCTTTCTGGTGTTGGTAAGACACGCCACCGTACATCGCTAGTGATGTTAGGTTTAGGAACTTCGCGTATTTAGTAATGTTCTGTTCAACCTGAATCGCAAGCTCACGAGTTGGTGTCAGAATAACAGCGCGAATACGTTTTTTACGTTGTGTTTCACCTTTACTTAGCATTTCTAAGATAGGGAGAACAAAGCTCGCAGTTTTACCTGTACCTGTTTGTGCAGCAGCAATTAGGTTCTTACCAGAAAGCACAATCGGAATTGCTTTTTCTTGAATAGAGGTTGGCTTTTCATAGCCTTGTTTTGCAACGGCTTTAACAATAGGTGAGCTTAATCCAAGCTTGGAAAATGGCATAAGTTTCTCGGTATGATTTGGCTAAATAGCGATGGAAAGGTTCAACAATCTTATACAAGGATAAGATTAATGGCGGCATTCTACCATGTTGCTTGTGTACCGCTAGTAACATAGACACTTTAGTTGGATAATACTGGCTCAATAAGACGACGATAAGACAGGGATGTATGGAAATTACGCCGAATGAACGCGATGCAGTATATAAAACGATTTTCTCTCGCCGAGATGTTCGTGGACAGTTTCTTCCAGAAGAGATCCCTGAAGATGTGTTGATGCGTGTGTTAACCGCTGCGCACCATGCTCCCAGTGTTGGATTTATGCAGCCTTGGGACTTTGTCGTTGTCCGTGATATCGAAACCAAACAACAAATCAAAGCCGGTTTTAATCAGGCTCATGCAGAATCCGCGGAAATGTTCGCCGATGAAAAGCAGGCGATGTATAAGCGCCTAAAACTAGAAGGCATCGTCGAATCACCTATCGGTATCTGCGTGACTTGTGACCGTAATCGAACCGGAAAGGTCGTGCTAGGTCGAACCATCAAACAAGAGATGGATCTGTACAGCACCGTGTGTGCGGTTCAAAACCTATGGCTCGCAGCAAGAGCCGAAAACCTCGGATTAGGGTGGGTGAGTATCCTGCATGACTCAACACTGCGAGACGCATTAGATATCCCAGAAAACATCGATATTGTGGCGTACTTATGCATCGGCTACGTTGACCACTTCAAAGATAAACCCGAACTCGAAACCATGGGCTGGTTACCAAGAAGAGACGTCAATTCAGCGATTCATGAAGGGAAGTGGAACCCTAAGCAGTTAGAGATAGATGGAAAGTAATTACTTCATCAAACTTGCTGATATCTTTTTTAGACATAAAATTGCGTTACCAAGCGATCATCGATCTGGACTCAAGTGATTTCCACGATGTCGGTAACGGATTCTCGCAGCGTAGTGGGGGATCGCTGGCCTTGGTTGAGTGCTTACAAGGCAAACCTATACCAAGTCACCCTGATTGAAGCCAACACACTAATGGAAACATGGCGAGGCCGATACCTAGACAAAGCACTAGAGGCCTTGGTGGTAACAGAGGCAACTCATCTGTTCGGCCAAGTTTGCCCTGAATGTAATGGCAGCGGTAAATACATTGCCAAGAACCGAGCAAGCAGAACCTGTCCATGCTGCGATGGTGGCCGTATAGGCTGGACACAAGAAACCCCCGCTTTGCTTACTTCTGCCAAACCTTACCGGTTACCTTCTCACGCTTTAAGAAGTACTAGTCTATTTCAGGTAAGTTGGTTAAACGCTTGGTGGATAAGCGCAGTGTAGCCGCTTTGGCGTTGCAGGGAAGGTATGAGCAAGAGAAAGTAGTTCAAGAGGGAGAATTGAATATGTTAATATCAGTTAATACAGTTACTTATTAACATTTATTTCTAAGGGCGGCTAAGTGGACGGAAAAGATCAATTGAATCAAACTATGAACTTTAAAAACTGCTTAGGGGTTTTTCAGGGAGGGGGTTGTAAAGCACTTGCATTCGTAGGTGCTTACAAAGAAGTGAAAAGAAGAGGGGGTAATTTCTCTGAAGTTGCGGGCACCTCTGCTGGTTCGATTTTTGCCGCGTTGATCGCAGCTGGAGCGACTCCAGATTATTTAGAAAACTTACTATTCAATGTAGATTTTAAAAGCTTTAAAGCTCCTGCAGATAAAGGTATATCTAGCAAGTTTGGATTTAAGGGGTTTGAAAAAAGGAGGAAGGCTGCAAGTATCTTTACTGGGAATGATAGTGATTTACAGAAGATACTGAATATTCTAGATAACCTGGGCTTGTATTCTTCAGAGGAACTAGAAGTGTGGTTACGGAAAGAACTGCAAAAGCTATTGAACATTAATGACCGAGATGTCTGTTTTAATGACCTTAAGCTTCCATTACATGTTATCGCCACGGATATAAATAAACAACAACAGATAATCTGGAATAATAGTATCAGTGGTGGAGGAGAGTCAGTTGCAAAAGCTGTAAGGTCATCTTGTACAATTCCTTTGTACTTTCAGCCTGTTGATATGAGCTATCTTGACGGTGGTTTAGTTAGTAATCTTCCATCTTTCACTCTCAATGATGGAGAAAGGCACTTTGAAAAAATATTGTGTTTTACATTAAGCGGTAAAGTTGAACCAATAAAGTGTTTTAAATCTTATTTTCAGAGCGTAGCGAGTGCTGTTATAGATGGTGCAATTAACATTCAAGAAATGCTGCAAAACAATACATACAACATTGTAATTAAAGATTTGGATGTTAGTACGACAGATTTTGAACTAATTAATGATGACTTGATTGTTGATACCATTTCTAAAGGGGTAAAAGCTGCAGAAGATTTTTTCAATAATGAAATGGAAGAAATTAGTAAGTCAGAAGTTAAGGATGACAAAAAATTAACTCGCGATCATATAATGAACTCAGTTGTCATGGAAAATGTTGGTTTTTATAATAAAGTATATTTGTGTTTTGATAATACGAAACTTATTTATAGCTTATTCCCGACGATTCTTGGTTGGCTAGTAGAAGGTATGAAAATAACTTTTATAACAAAAAAGATGTCAAAGATGGAAGACAAGGATGCAGAGCATGAAAAATACCGTCGGTTTCTAATTAATAGGTTTGGAATTAATTTAATCGAAAGAGAATCTGTTCCCTTCAATGCTTTTTTGTTTAAAGGCGAGAAAAACAAAGCGATTTGTTTATATAAAGGCGATGACCTTAAAAGGAATATCGGTAATGGTGCTATTTATGACGGAACTCGTGACTTGTATGTGAACGAAGCGTTGTTCAATGAGCTTGGTATTCCTGAAAATGAAAATCAGGTTCATGACGAAATAGAACGTAACAGGAAAATATTTTCTATTGAAAAGAAATCTAGTGAAAATCATATTGATAAATTGAAAAGTGTAGGTCATTATCAAAACGGAAGAATTACTTTTGAAGAAAAGGTGATTAATTTGGATGATATGAAGTTGATGACGAAATATGTTGAGTCATATAAATACAACCAAATTGATAAGTTTAATGTCTTACTTGGTAAATATAATCTGGATTTATTTGAACCTAGTGTTATTAAGTTTTCTGATGGTGTTGAATTTTTAATAACGCCCATTGTTTTGGAAAGGCATGGTGGTAATCACATAGTAATTAAAGGTAATAGTCGATTAAGCTATTTATTTAGAGAGATTAAAGAAACGTCATCTTTTAAAGCAATTGTTGCAAGTGGTGTTACAACACCTCTACCATCGATAGGAAGAAATTACCCTATTGGTGATATAATTGTCACTACTAAATTTAAGAAAGGTGAAACACGATACGAAAACTGGATATATGATAACTTTCGTGATATCGAAGCCTGTGTAAGAAATCCCAAATCATTTGAGGAACTATAAATGAGAAACGTTAAATGTTACTTAGAAATCATAAATAGGAATCCGAAAATAGATGTGCTTAGGGTTTTTAGATTTTCTTCTAATAATAAAGTTCAAGATAGAGAGCGAAATTCCAGCAATAGAAATATGGGTATTATTAATAGGGCTCTTTATGAAAAAGAAAGGAAAGGTTCGAGTTTTTGGGAGTCTTTGTTTTCTCTAGCTGAGGGTGGTGAAGTATTAGATAAGTGTTTTATGAAAAATGCACTTTTCCACAATAAAAATGAAACTTATACACATTTGACAAAAGTTGATTTTTTGAATTTTATTTCTTCTGATATACATGAAGATGTTGCAATTAACTCGAAAGTTATACTTAGTGATGGGTCTGAGCGTCATATACCAATGCTTGACTTTAAAATTAAATCAAATAATCAGAATTTAAAAGTTGTTAAAGATGTCTTGCATATTTTGGGTTTGAAAGGTTATATATTTGATAGCGGTAAATCTTACCATTTTGTCGGCTATAACTTGATTACAGAAAGTGAGTTATTAGACTTGTTAGCGTATTTTATATTATTGCAGCCAATCTCTGATAAGGCTTGGGCGACTCATCAAATACTGGAACGTTCGGCATCGTTACGTTTATCAAAAAAGTATGGACAATACCCAGAACTAATTGAATGTATAAATTGACAAATATTATTGTTTGACGCACGATTACCACATTAGAAAACCTCGCCTAACCAGCGGGGTTTTTTCGTTTCTACTGTTTTTAACTGACAAAGGGCTTTGTTGCGTAATTAAATTTAAAGATAGAACAACCCCGTTTCGCGTATTTCT
>NZ_JBGONU010000087.1:0-6982 GCF_041439295.1 Vibrio sp. 1F253
CAACTCTTTGATTTCAAGTTTGTCAGCTTTAGCCTGCTTCTTTGCTTCAGCTTCCCGCTCTTTACTCGACTTAAACCCTTGCATACATTCGCAGCGCCAGCTTTGGATTTGTTCTGGAAAAAGACCTTTTTCACGATCATATTGGTTGAGTTCACTTTCTATCATTGAGTTGGTTTTAGCGATAATGGCAAGTTTAGTTTGAGCAGACCACTGCTCTGATGAAGTGTTGGTATTTGGGACGGCGGCTCCTGAATGTCTGAGTTGCTGGCGCCAATGATACAGGGGCGCAGTGCTAATTCCTTCGTCTTCTGACACTTCTTTAACTGACATCGAATATGGAGGTAATAGCTTCTTCAATATAGCTTCTTTTCTTTCTACTGAGATACGAGACACAATTACTCTTTATCGCCCAAACTGGTTAAATTCTAACAGTGACAACTACCCTGCCAGATAGAGATAGTGTACGGTTTCGAGAATGACTTCAGAGGGAAAGTGGCAGCCTTTAAACATGACGATTCAGAGTGTTGAGTGGAAATTGAACAAATCCTAACCTAAAGCTTCAAAGTTTGCGATAGAACCATTTTCAGGTTGTCGAAGAATTGTGTGGGCAAGTTGATGTGGAAGTTGGCCATATTTCAGCAGATAAAATATACGATACCGATGACGTCTATGACGCATTAGCGAGCGAATTTCCAGAAACTGACATAGCGATTCCTCCCAAAGAAAATCTGTATGCTGACGACGCTCATAACCCTAAAAGGGTGAGCAATTTGGTGGTGTACTCTGCATTAAGTCCCACGCGCAGGTAAAAGACAAAGCAGTATGGAAAACGGAATGTCTCAGATAATGCAATGTAGCGTTACAAAACAATTATTGGCCCCAAATTACACAGTAGAGACTTTAACAATCAACAACAGGAAATGATGCAAGCGGCATCAATATTAAATCGATTTATGCAGCTTGGTATGACTGAGAGCTATCGAGTCGCCTAATGACATCAAAAGACAAAGTGGGTTGATTACGGAAACAAAGCCACTCAGAAGTGGCTGATGAACCGTACTTTTTGTCGGCCCAATATACAACGAGATTAAAAGATCTCCCTCAGATCATATATTGAAGGTTTCTAAACCTAGATTTGTGTATGGACAACTTTCGTGAGGGACGAGCGAATAGTTGTCCATACACAAATCCGACAAAGCAACGCCAAAGCGTTGCCCGTCAGGTTTATGCATTCGTTACTCTCTATGGCACCAATACTTACGGAAATTGGAAGTCCGTAGTAGGAAAGTAGAAAAACATTGATCGATGAACGTTAAGCTAGTTTTTCTAATATTCTTTATTTTATGTGGATAAGTAGTTTTTTTATTTAATAAATTGAGTTTATCCACATTATCCACAATCTCTATAACAGTATATAACCTCTATATGATCTATAATTTATATAAGATCTATAATTGCTAAAAAACACTTTAAAATCATAATGATATTGAGGTTTTGGCAACATATTATTAGTGTGATTGATCTTGTAGTTAGTCTTGTTGATCTTTTAATTAGTCTGGGGGTAACAAGAAATTAGTGTTATTGATCTAAATTTTAGTGTGAAGGTTACATTTTTTTAGTGTCCAAACAGACTTTATCCCATAAGTCTTGATATTGAGTGTTTCATTTTAGTATTTCTATTAAGGTTACAGGAATTTAGTCTAAAATTGTGAATTACGTTCTTGAGGTTACTGAAATTTAGTCTTATCCTTGTACTACACTAATAATCTGTTACCTGAAACTAATTACTATGACTGACCATCGACAGTTGATCACAACTGAAGACTACCGTGAATTGCCTAATGACTTTTTTAAGAAAAGCCATGCTTTAGTTTTTAGCCAGCTAGGACTGACGGCGAGAGAGCATGATACATTTGCACTCTTCCTCTCTCGACTACACGAAGACCATTGGGTTGCGTATCAGGAAGGTCGACACGTATACGCACCTGAATATACGTTTCAATCTGAAGTGTTAAAGGAGTGGTTTGGTCTTTCAGCAAAGCAGCTTTATCCAACATTAAAGCCTATGGCTAAAAGGCTCTCATCGCGCAAAGTAGGCTTAATGAACGATGCTGATCAAGAATTTGATTTTATGCCTCTTTTTAGTCGAGTTGCGTATAAAAAAGGGGCGCTAATTATGGTGCCTAACGCTGAATTAATGGATGCTTATCTTGCTCAGTCAGCTGGCCACGCTCAAATTAACCATTTATCTTTTCGTAGTTTGAAGTCAGAACATTCTAAGCGCCTTTACACTATTCTATCTCGCTTTAAAAAGTCTGGAATGAAGTTGCATGAGCAATCGATAGCGCAATTACATGGTTTATTCGGTCTCTTAGATGAGCAAGGGAAGTTAACCAAATCCAGTTATACCAACAACAAGGTCTTCATGGAACGATGTATTCGTAAGCCAATCGAAGAGCTTGCTTCTAACGAAGAAGTGAGAAAAGAGCTAAGCTTTTTGGTTGATGAAGAGTCTGGATCGTATGGTTATAAAGCTCGTTATCGAGGAAAGAGTATTGTTGCGCTTGAGTTCCTTTTCCAATGGAAGCAAAAAAGTGACAATAAAGGTGAGGCATTGGAAAGAGCAAAGTTAGCTGAAGAGCTAGCACCTGATAACCCGATGTTAAAACTCGCAAAAGAAGCCTTTAATATTGTACTTTCATACCCTGTCAATGGTGAGTTAAGTAAACACCATAAACTCGCCATTGAAAGTGTTAGGATGGGTATTATCGTAATGCCTGCAGATATGCAGTTTGATTCTATTTTCTATCACAGGTTAGAGTTAATGGAATTATGATTTTCAGGTAACAGATTTTTAGTGTTTTGCAGCTAACACTAAAAATTTGTTACCTTCAGTGATACTGATCTCAAGTTTTATATTCATCAACTTTGTTATGACATCTAAATAATAATGAGGTGGTTTGTTGTTCATAGGGCAAAACAACCCCCATTGTCCCCATTAAAAACCCCGCTCATTGGCGGGGTTGTTATTTACTTATCTTGCACTTTTTCAGAAACAAACCGTATGATATCGTCATACACATCAACGGGCAATCTACTCAATTCAATCTTAAGCCCCCGCTTATCACTGCTGTGAGATACCTTTGCATACTTGTTCTTGTCATCGAACAGCGCTAATGGTTTAGTCTTCCAGCTTATTTTATCTTTACCCTTTAAAAGCTTCGACTCCATCTGAGCAAGAACTTGCTTTTGTTTATCTTCTACAGAGACTAAATTATCTACATCCACCTTAAGTGAACTGATGAAATGTGCCGTTGTAGTACCTTCTTTATCTAACTGCTTTTCCACTTTAGCCAGCTTAGCGTAGTAACCATTTGGGATCCCTTCGCAATCAGGAAAGACCTCAATCAAACGCTGATCAACTGATGCTGCAGCAAAGCGCTTTCGGCAAGTTTCACGTCCAATATTCAGATAGTCAGCTAGTTCATCGAGCTTCGTAAAGCCTTGTGCTTGCATCACGCTTTTGTAATCAGCTCCCAATTCTCGGTAAGACAAGCGCTTTACAGATTGAGTAGTTTGAATAAAAGCGAGCAAATCAGCTTGGTCGATCTCCCCTTCAATAACCCATAGAGGTAAATCTTTTTTAGCATGGATGCAAGTGAAACGGCGACGTGAGCTATCAAGTAACTGGTAAGTGCCCTGCCCGTCTTTGGTCGCGACGCCTTCAGTATGTACGCCCTCTTCCTGAACGCTTGGTAATATATCACGCACAGCATCAAGCGTAAGCGAATCTTGGCGACGTGGATTTAAAGGGTGAATTGCAGTTTTAACTTCAAGTTCATCTGATTTAACCACCACTCTTTCTGCAGTGGCTGTTTTACCGCTAGCAAACGTGAATGTTTTTTTAGGGGGTTCGGCTTTAACTCGTTTTCCTAATTGATTGCCTTGGTTAAAGCCGGTTCGCTTGTCTTGAGGTCGTAACATGTTATAGCCCTTTTGTTGCTAGCTGCTTAATTTCAGTGATGAATTGGTGGTACACGGCATTCACCGATGTCATAGCTAAATCAAATTGTTTACCACTACAAATCTGCTCTGATTTTCGAATATCCAGTACTGTACGGTTGCTTTCCGCAGCCGCGACAAACGCTTCAGAGTGACGGATCGCTGTTGATAACAAATGCCCTTGCGCCGCCCGCAGCAATTTATCAAACACTTTAACTTCATGAGCGCTCTTCTCATCGAAGTTCACTGGAAGCAATTTAGCCCACTTTAAATTTTTTCCTTGTGATGGTAATGCTCTAAATGTACCTGGCATAGTGGCCATGTAGTTACTCGTTGAGGCAAAATCAAACTCTCGTGGGGTGACTGGAATCAAGACCGCATCAGCCGCCTCATTCACTGCCCAGAGAATTGGAGAGTTCTGTGGGGGCGTATCGATGAAGATTAGGTCGTACTCTTCTTTAAGTATGGGTAAGATTTTTTCACGCAACACACTCAGCAAATTCCGTTGACCTATTTCATCTTGCCCCCAGTAAGAATCGACAAAGCGTTCGTCTGATGGGAAGGCAGGAATCACATCTAAGTTAGGGAGGTGAGTCTTAAACGGAATCGCTTTAACTAACTCGTCATAACGGTAGTCATTAAGGTATTGAGAAAAATCACCTTCGGGCTCTTGGCCTGCTAGCGCGATATCAACAGCTGTCATGTAGACTGATTCATCGTCGGCTTGATGAATCAGGTTTTGGCCTGTTGAGCCTTGGGGATCTAAATCTATCACTAGGCAGCGTGCATTAAGATTAAGATCAAGCGCAGCAGTGGTCGCTAGGGTTACTGTCGTGGTGGATTTGCCAGTGCCCCCTTTATGGTTTTCCACTACAACGGTTGTCGGTTCAAAGCGCTGGTTGTACTTAGGAAAGTTCATGAACTCCATCATATTGGCGACGTCGAAGCGATTATACAGGTGAGTGCGTCCTTGGATAATAGGAGCGCCAACGACGCCCTGCTCGGTTGCTTCATCTATTCTAGAATTGAAGGTCACACGAGATAAGCCAAACAGCTCTTGAAGCTCTTTCTTCTTCAATGAGTGATTATAGATAAGCCTATCGACACTCCCCTCAATTTCTGTATCAGTTACTTTGATCTGCATACGCTCTTTGATAACGGCTTTCAGATCTGACTGCTCTTGCTGCATACGTTCACAAACAAGTTCTAATGAATCGATGATGGTGGTCATTGGGTGCCCTTAATGCCTTAATTTCATGTAACCAATATAAAGCACTAAAGATACAAATTAAACCTTTTAAGAATATTTTTAATTAATAAAGGTTTAAGTTTGATGGGTGTCTAAACGGGGACAATGGGGGTTGTTTTCAAAACAACCTTATCAAATTACTCTGAATATTATTCTTTCATCTGGTTTAACAGTGGTGGTGCACGAGACTTAATTAAGGGCAATAAGTACGTATTTGAGAGAGCACTAGACGTGATTTTAAAAGAGCGATCTGCTATCGGCGTTGGGAAATTTAAGCAGGTCCGCTTTTAATAGCGGTCTACCAGTAATAGTCGGTGCTCTATTTACGGTTGAATTCAAAGAATTCTTCAACGTACTGAATAAACTTAAATAACGAGATTAACCTTGTTATTCTTAGCGTGTTCAAGTCACGCCTTAATTGTTAATTATGTTTGGGCTGAGGCGCGGTTGTATCACCTTGACTACCTTGAGCTCAGGCTTTTCGGACGTTCTTCCACCGGATTATAAGAGTTAGCGACCATTCATGAGCCTTAACTTAAAGTACTATCAAGCAATAGACCAAACGATTTCAAACGCCTCCCCTCTCGTTATTATTCATTTGACCAAAGCCAAGCCTATTGGCCTACAAAAAAAAGAAATGAGTTTTTGGTAGAGTTCATCAAGCCAAAGATAAAACAGCCTCAATATTCTAAATGTAAGAAAGAGCTGAAGACCATGCTGAGTATAGGCAGGAATGCCAAGGGCCACCTAGAGGAAAATTTATGGCAAATGAACGAAATTAACCTCAATTATCAAGCCAAATTCACTCATTAGGATGAGCTCTACATCATGTTGACCGCTCTCTTTGAACAGCAGTGTTTTGCCTCAATGTTAGAAAATGAAACCTTTTTCTAAGAAGGTTAAAACTCATCGATTAAATACGTTGATTGATAAAGTCCAAGGTACAGGAACCTATCGAGTGGAAGTGGGTCATATTGATGATCAGGAAGTTATTCATCTGCTACTGCATAGGACTGAAAAGCAAATGCTAGTCGATCTGTTGAAAGTTCGGAAATGTCTTGCTGCTCGATTGTTGGTTTATGTCAGTTCTAATAGCGATCCTGATATGAGTGTGGTGATGAAAGCGGTGGAGGGGGGCTGTTGGATGAATGCATGATTCATTCCCTAGGAAACTATACTTATGCTGCAAAGGTATTGGGACTCGATCGTGGCACAGTAAAAAGGAGGTATGAACGCTTTCTCAAAGAGAAAGGTGAGATGAATTGTATAAGGACATAGGTCATGGTTCATTTTCTGGTCGTTATCACTTGATTTTTATCACGTGTGCTTCGTTTTATCTCTAATAGAGTGGTTCTGTTGTTGATGCTTCTTCACTGGGACGTTCTCGCTCCGCTCGGTTTATTCCTTCGTTTTGCTCCTCTGTCGACAACTTGAGTTGCTTTATCGAGCCTGCTCGATGAGCTTCTACGTTCCTGAGAACAATCACCCAAGGCACTTCTCTCTTCGTTCGAGGCACCTCGTCCTCTCTCCTCGTTGATCTCTCTGTCTTTGAATAAGTTCGAATAAGGGCTTGTTTTCTTATGCGCCGATTTCTTTCACTCGCTTCATTTTTGGGTTCGCAGGCTGTTAACCGTCTCTCCCCACAACCTGTTTTTCAAGGGAGGCTTTGCCGCTGTGCGCCCTTGCAAAGCAGAACGATGTTGAGAGAGCGGACAGCCAAGCGGCTCCGAA
>NZ_JBGONU010000088.1:0-6604 GCF_041439295.1 Vibrio sp. 1F253
GCTTAAGAAATTACAATGCCCAGGTGGGTGAAACTTACGCGATGATAAAAGCGTTAAACAAACTTACTGGGTTAGGTATGCCTGAAACTTGTCGTATTGACTCAGAAATACGCGAAACGGGTTGGCTCTATCTCTAAATTTAATTACGCAACAAAGCCGGTCGATAATTAAAAATGGACTGCTTGACAATCCTGAAAGCTTATCTGTTTGGGAACAGCTTCACTCGAAATCAGCCTAATTTCATATAAAAATCAGTACGCTTGTGCTTCTTCATAACTTTGCGACAAACCGTCATGAACGACAGATAACACTCTCAAATAGAAAGTATTTAAAAATGGAGAAGAATGCTCAGTCATTGTTCATTCCTTAAGCAAAGTTTTAAAAGTAAATTTTCGGATTAATTCTTCTGCGGTGAGTGGTCTTGAGTAGTAGTAGCCCTGTACCATGTCGCACCCGACCTCTTCAAGATAACGCCTTTGCTCCTCAGTTTCGACGCCCTCAGCCACAACGGATAACCCCAGATTCTGAGCTAAGTCCACCACAGATTTCACTATCATTTTGTCGTGTATGCTGGTCGCCAAACTCTCAATGAACGATTTATCAATTTTCAAAACCTTTGCGTTAATTCTTTTGAGGTACGATAAAGACGAAAAGCCAGTACCAAAATCGTCGATAGCGATACTGAATCCTACATGTTCTAACTTTTGCAACACGCGCATTGTTTTTTCTGGGTTACTCATCAATACCGACTCTGTCACTTCTAATTCAAATATGGAAGGAGAGAGTCCCTCTTCTGAAATCATACTTATAATGCTCTCAAAGAACTCAGGTTGCTCTAATTGTTGAACGGAGATATTCACAGCCATTCTACCTGGCAACACTCTACCCTCTGATTGCCACTGACGAAATTGCTTACTGGCGGCTTTGATGACCCACTTACCGAGAGGACACATGTTCGAATATCAAAGGGTAATGTTCGAATATCAAAGGCTCACACACAATGCAGGACTAGGGAAAATATGAGGGGATCCGTCAGCGTCGCCGGTTCTCTCGCAACTTTGCGGGATTTATTATTTTTAGATATGATAAGATCTTTATACATAATAAAGAGTAATCACAATGAAAAACAAAGGCTTCATTTTAGGTGTTTTCGCTTCAGTAGTACTTGTAGGTTGTGGCGGTGGTTCGTCAGCGGCACCGAGTGCAACAGTAAAAACGTTTAGTGGTAATGGCCTATACGTTAACCCGACTGACTTGACCGTCATGCTTGTTGACTCAAAGCGATCTAAGAACAACCTAATTGTGGGTGACTTCGCGAACAACAGCGTTTACTTTGTTGATAGTGCGACCACGACAGAAACATCGATGACAACTAGAGGTCTATCTTTTACTAGCAACAATGTTTTTGTGAAAGAAAGAATTCAGTTAATGCATGCTAAATTTACAAACAATATTGCAACTCTAACAGCCGTTGTTAGCGGGTCAAACCTTGTTTACTCAATGAATAAAACAACTGACTCATTAGCTCTTGCCCAAATCACCGGTACTCATACCAATGCAACAGATGGTAGTACGTGGACGATTAACGCAGATGGTTCATATGTCGTTAATGGCGTTTGTACAATTACAGGTAAATTGGTTCGTAATGGATCTTACTTTAATGCAGATAACGCAAGTGCCGTTTCTTGCTCGCAATCAGCGCTAAATGGCAGTTACAACGGGGTTTTCTTGACGGTTAAGCACAACGGTAAAGATTACATTGCAGGGGTATTAGGTAATGACACGGGTATTTTGTATGGAAATGCTCCAACGAACTAAATTGGTCATTAACTAGGGCGTGTTGATCTTTGTTGTGTATCTCATGTTCAGCAATACATCGGTAGCCCGCGGTAACATGAATGCCAGCGATAGCATGCTGGCATAATTCCTTTCTAGCTTGTCATATCTACTTGAAATAGCTCGTTTGATGGTCGAGCCATCACAATCTTTGAACAAGTTTTTGAATATGGCCAATACAACTCACCGAAACGTCACCAAGCATTCCTTGATAAATTGCAGAGTATTTTGCCGAATAAAATCAGTCCGATCATCGTTTCTGATGCGGGTTTTAGAAATACTTGGTTCCGCCAAGTTCAGAAGAAAGGTTGGTTTTGGTTAGGTCGTGTCCGAGGTGAAGTATCAATCAAACAACCTCAAAAACCTTGGGTCTCAAATAAAACCTTTTATCCAAACGCTGTCCATAAACCCAAATATCTTGGCCACTGCTTATTAGCAAAGAGATCACCGATATCTTGTGAAGCCTATGTTTATAAGGGATTATAAAAAAGCAGAAAAGCCCAGCGCCATAGCAGAACCAGCCAAAAACACTCCGCTACACATCTCTATCAACGCAGTGCAAAGGAGCCGTGGCTACTCGCGACGAATGTCCCTAGACATATCTTAAATGAAGTACAAATTACCAATCTGTACGCCAAGCGTATGCAGATAGAAGAGGCCTTCCGCGATCTAAAGAGTACCGCCTATGGGATCGCACTTCGTCACAACAGAACTCGTTGTACTAAGCGATTAGATATCCTGCTTCTTATTGCGTTGCTCGCTGAAATCTTGATGTGGTGGAATGGCCTCATTGCAGTACAGGCCAAATGGCATTTTGACTTCCAAGCCAACAGCATTAAACACCGTCGAGTTCTATCCATACCTCGTCTAGGGAGAGAGGTTCGAAATCATCGGCGATATCAAATTAATGAATCCCAATATCAATGGGGAATGTTCGAATATCAAAGGCTCACACACAACGCAGGACTAGGGAAAATATGAGGGGATCCGTCAGCACCCAAGGTTGGGAATACTAGGGCGTGTTGATCTTTGCTGTACATTTCGCGTTCAACAATACATCGGTAGCCACATTAACATGAATGCCAGCGATAACATGTTGGCATAATTCCTTTCTAGCTTGTCATATCTACTTGAAATAGCTCGATAATACTTAATTCTCCCAAAGGCATTTTCGACCAAGTGACGATACTTGTATAGACACCAATCCATACTGTCTTTGTCTATATCTTGTCCGTAATTGCGTTTAGCAATTACCGTTTCTCCGCCACGTTCCTTAACAAAAGTACGGAAAGGTTCGCTGTCATATCCTTTATCACAAACAATGGTATTAACTTCACCGAGTTGCTCAACTAAGCTTTCGGCATGCACTATATCGTGGCGTTGTCCCTCTGATAAATCAAAGCAAATCGGCAGGCCACCACTATCTACGGCTAAGGGAATTTTGGTTGAGTTGCCCCCGCGACTTTTTCCTATTTGCTCTGAACTTTCAGTAGCTGCACCTGTACTATGCTGATGTTCTCTAACTATAGAGCCATCAAGAAATACCCATTCAAAATCAGCCATGTTAGATAAGCTTTTGAAAAGATTATCTAAAATCTCTTTCTTCGACCAAAGATTAAATCGTCTGTAAACGGTACTCCACTCTCCGAACTCAGAGGGTAGATCTCGCCAAGGAATACCTGTTCTCATTCGATAAAGTATTCCTTCAAATGTCATTCGATGTTCAGTTTTATCGTAAATACGACCTGTACTTTTCATAACTTGGAGTAGCAGTTCCCAGCGAATATCAGTTAGCATTGTTCTTGGCATGGTATTGGTTATGGTTTTACTTTTGGCGAAGCAAATTATAACTCTTTACCATGCTGTTCAAAAAACACTCACGAAAGATCAACTCGCCCTAGTTTCTCTAATCTAGTGGGTCGCAGTTTAGAACCATCGGAATTACATGCTTCTTCGTCGATCAAAGTTGGGTAATAATCTTTTTCACCTTCCATCGGCTTTGTTGCGCCCGATTTCAGATAATAAGTGCGACATTCATAGAAAGGTGTAGAAGAGGAAGCCAACTGCTGAAAGTGGTACGCTCTTCTCGCCAAAGAAACAAGCAGTACTACCATGAACTATCAGCAGTTGACCGAAGGCAGAAGATACCAGATTCCTGCCCTTTTGGAACGGGGGATTTCAGTTTCTGAAATTGCTAAAACCGTTCAGTGCCATCGCGGCGTTGTTGATCAAATCAGCTTGAAGGTCAACGACGCCATATTTGACTCACCGTTAGCTTCGAACAGGCATGCCTAGTCCTATGACTTTGTTTATAGCTTTGACATTCGCCATGATTTCACCCACTTGAGCGTTGTAACATCTCAAGCTCAATTTACCGCTGGTTAGTCCTTTATATCGAGACATTGCGGTCTCAGATATTGAGCGATAGTGATAACCAGATTCGGATTTCCACTCCGCTATTGTTCCGTTTTTCAGAGCCTCTACAGCTTCATTTCTGGGATACCCATCTTCCCAAAACGCTACATTCTTTCGAGGTGGTATCAACGGAGTACAACCTTTATTCTTCAGAGTATTGTGGCAACTTTTTGTGTCATATGCTCCATCGGCAGAGACAGCATCGATCTTTCTACGTAAAGGGTTGAGTAACGTTGGCAGCACTTCGCTATCACCAACATTTACCAGACTGACCTCGGCACTAATGGCTTCATGGATATCTACATCAACGGCTAAGTGCAGCTTGCGCCATGTTCTACGTTTTTCGGCACCGTGCTTTTTCACCTTCCACTCACCCTCGCCAAAGACTTTGAGACCAGTCGAGTCAATGGCTATATGACGAATAGCCCCTTTAGATTTATTACGGTATTTCACCTGGACTGTCTTCGACCGTTTACTGATACAGATGTAGTCTGGGGACGTCAGTGGAACATCCAATAGCTCAAAGATAGAGTCGATAAAACCTTGAAGAGCACGCAATGGTAATGAGAATACTCCTTTAATCATCAAGGCAGTTTCAATCGCTGCATCAAAGTACTGAAAGCCTCTACCACGCTTACCCTGATGGGTTTACATCGCCATGCATCTACGGCTGTATCATCTATCCAGAACGTAACCGAGCCCCGTTTGCACAAAACCTTATTGTACTCCGCCCAGTTAGTTATCTTCTTTTTTGCCTTACCCATGTTGTCACCGCTCTAACCATCATAAAGTATCAGATCGCAAGACTCGAAAAAGGTTCAACTGATTTAGGCAACAACGCCCATAAACAGTTCAAACTCGCGCCGGTACAAACGCCTTTTCCGCCATTGAACTTAATAGTGTCAGCATCTTCGGTGATGTTCTGGCTTTGATGGTTCTATTGCCTTTAACTATTTCCGTGTGTCACCACCAATTTCAGGGATTCGATTTTCTAGCACTTTGATTGCTGAGTGAGGCATTCACGTTTGTCTGCTTGGTCTGTCTTACGTTCAAAGTTACTTCCTTGGTCGACTAATTGACACACACCTTGACTCATTTGTGGCATTACTTAAAGTGGTCAACCAAGGCCCACAACCGGGATAACGAACCGTTCCCGCCTTGCGCATCAGAGCATGTACGTCAGAAAACCCTTTTAGCCCCATTCTTTCACGATAGGTTGAAAACCAAGTCCATTGTGCGTTGCTGATGTTTTTAAACATTGTCCTCCCCATTCATGTTGATTCATACTGACTACGTTGATATCGCAGTCTTTGAGAGCAAAGTCGAAAAACACATTCGTCGGCTTTTTATTCCATCTGCATACCAACACCCGCATCACCGTAAGAGTGGCTGCCTTCACTATTGCAAAAAGCGCCGCAGATGGGCGCAGGCCTGCGTAATATGCCTAAAAAGTTCAGGAGCCTTACCTGGGGCGACGTCCAAGGCTGTTTTTCTACTCAATTAAGCATGCTTGTTGAGTGGTAAAACAGAGTTACTTGGGAATACCAGACACCACATCCTTTGGATGTGCGCCTTCTACTACAAGAATGCACAAGCCAGTTTGTAGCACGGCTCTTGAGAGAGAGCCCATTGTTTTGCTCTTTTAAAAGAGCAAAACAATGTCCTTAAAAGGAGTTTGAATAATGCAAATTATATACGGATATTGTCGTGAAGATGAGGCGGGGAATTTATTAGACCGCTTTGTTGAGCAAGGGGATTTTGTCAGCGTCAAAGAACTGGGCTCAATCGGGCGTGAATACATGGCATTTGCTGCTTTGTTGCCTTTTACTGACCGCCTCCCCTTTCCTTTCTATTGGAAGGGCGTTCATTTCGTTTCGGTTCAAAAACAAACCCAATCAGTCCGTCATCTCACGCCTCCACCATCAAAGAATGCTCGCAAAAAACATTATCGTAAACTCAAAAACACCCTTATGACCCCTCAAAATTGGAAACAACACGTCAGTCGCAATCGCGGTTTGAAGTCTGTAAACGCTTCCTTGTTGCCTTTAATGTAATCAGGAAGAAATGGGGCTCAACGGTAACATGTGAGCCGTAATCGTGGTTTAAAGTACGCGAAATCTTGTTTGTTTTCTTTATGATGCGTGCCTATGTTGATTTTAACCTCTCTCCCCACGCTCCCTTTCATTGGCACGTTGCCCGGTGTCCAAGATCATTAGACCACTACACGGTCTACCTAGGACAACATAAGCATTCCTCCCTGCCTATCAGGCAAGGAGGTGGTAGGGAGCACTCCCTTTTCCTCCATCCTGACCATGTACTTGATAAATTTATCACTCAATAAGGATATTTATTA
>NZ_JBGONU010000089.1:0-6593 GCF_041439295.1 Vibrio sp. 1F253
TAGTCATTTGCTTCTGGCCATCTTGCTCAACCTTTTTAAGCAACTCAAGCCATATGTGGTGGTTATGTGATTTTTGTACGCATACGAGTGATGGGTTACGAAAAAAACACCTGCACTCTAGGGTTGTTAGTTAGCATATGTATTACAAAATCAACTCACCATTAATTAGTCAGTCATCGGTCGTGACACACTTTGGGGCAAAAATGAGCCAGTCGTGACTGACTCAAGAGTGACTGACTCAAGAGAAGCTCTCTTAGTTACTTGATCGGAATATAGATTCCGGTTTTCAAATTCTCAGGTTTAGTTCGTCTTGGGTCTCGATTCAGGTACACCTCAAAGCATGGTTGGTCTCGCAGTTCAAACCCACTGTCTGGTAGCCATTCTAAGAGTAAATAGCTGTATGCTTCAGAGAGCTTCTCGTAAGTACCTTTGTGCAAGGCCTTGGCATATTTGCCACTACCTCTGGAATACAGGACTTCCGTAGACTTGTAATCGACAACGTTTATATTCATCTTTATGTCCTCAAAACTAGTGAGTTGTTGCCTTTTTAAGGCAGGAACTGTTTTTTGATGACGAATATACGATGGTGTACAAGAGAACTGCTTTCGTATCGCCTTATTAAAAGAAGCTTGGTTTTCATAGCCACAAGAAAAAGCAATCTCAGTCATGCTCTCAACCCCATAAATAATACTTCGAGCAGCCCTCTCTATAAGCAGGCGCTTACGCATCGCATATACCCCCTCGCCATAATAGGCTCGGAACAAGTGATGAAAATGGTATTTAGAGAAGTAAAATTTTGATAATAGCTCTTCTATTACCATAGGCTGATCAAGGTGAGATTCTAAATACCTCACTACCTTCTCCAACCTGACATGATTGTTCTGCATTATTTATACATCCATCCTATTTCGACATAGGTAGTGTCCTACACTGTGAGACTCAATGATTTTCCATTATTGCTAATTTGTCTGAAAGTTTAGATTCAAGACCGTTTTGCAAATGATAAGCCAATACGATCAATCTCTATGATAAATGATCAGACGTTATTGGAAGTGCTCAAACTAAAATGTCCTCCGACAGGGATTGATAAAGTAATCACGTTTCTGTCGGTGCGGTCACTTTCTATTATCGCAAAACAGGCAGCTTAAGCTTTATAAAACAATTGTTATGATATCTTATGTGAAATGTTAATGATTACTCTTCATTTAATAGTTTCACTAAAGCTATTCGATGCAAACTTAAGTAAGGCTCACACCCTAACTAATTGAATCATTGGCAGTTCCTGTTGATTATTTGATGAGAAGAAGGTGGGGCGAGTGAGTAGTCATGTCTCCGAGGTTGTAGAAAATAAGGATAGTTTCGATCGCCCGTTCTCGATCAAAATTCCACGTCGTAAGTGGTTTGGTTGGAAAGGTATTGAGCTGCGCTTGGTGCTTGCGTTGGCCATGCTATCGATGACCACTATCTTCCTCTCGGTTGTCTCCAGCTTTACCTTCGATGATTTAAACCAACGTCTTGTTGATCTAAAGGAGAGTGAAATCCCGGCCTTAGATAATGCCGCACGCCTCAATGATATGGTGCGAGTGATTATCACAACGTCTTCTCAGCTCGGTGACGCTGAATCGAATTTAGAGCGCAAACAGGCGATGCTAAAAATCGAAGGCGCTATTTCTGTGATGAATAGCGTAATGGTTCAATTTCCGGATTATCACTCCTATTTTAAAGATCTTATCGCCCAAGTTAATAACAGCCTTAGCTTGTTGTATCAAAGTGAAATTGAGTCAGAACAGCTCAACCAAGAACTTCGTAATTTGCTCGAAGGTTTTTACCCGCTACTGCAACAGGCCAGTGATTCACTTGATAGCCTACCTGAGTCTGCCAAAGATCAAATCCAATATACTCAGTTGAAATCTCTGCTTTATTACCAATTAGGCTTAGTAGAGAAGCTGTATAACGACTCAAGCTTTAATGAGCTCGATTACACCAGTTACCGTCTAGAACAAGTCGGGGAAGAGTGGTGGAAGCTCTGGGTCAGTGGTGATTTAAGAAGTGATTTTCCTGAGTTAGATCATCAACTCACAGTGATCTATAACCTTGCCTCAAGTGATAGCAGCTTGTATGGGATGAAAAACAAAGCGCTCGATCATCTTTATCAAGAGCAATACTTCCTGCAAAACAGCCGTGAGCATTTGAACCAATTAACCGTGCAGATCGAAAGCAACACCAGCAAGGTGAATAGCAATATTGACCAATCGATTCAGCAGGCGCAGCAATCTTTGCAATCTAACCAGCGTCTCTCTCTTTTTCTTTCTCTATTTAGCGTGTTGGCTGCCGCTGCTATTTCATGGTTCTACGTGCGTAAGAGCATTTTGGAAAGACTTTTACAGCTTAAAGACAACATGTTTGCGATTTCTACCGGCCATTTAGATACCGAAGTGTCCATTCGTGGCAAAGACGAAGTGACGCAAATGGCTAAGTACCTAAAGGTATTCCAAACCACGGCCAAAGTCGTTAAGCAAACCAACCGAAAATTAGAAGCTGAAGTGGAAGAGCGAACCCTAGCCGAAGCCAAACTACGAGTGACTCAAGATGAGTTGATCCAAGCCGGAAAACTGGCTGCATTGGGGCAACTTAGTGTCGGGATAACGCACGAGATTAATCAACCTCTGACGGCTGTGAATAGCCACGTTCGAAGTGCTCAGCTTTGGCTCGGTAAAAATAGACCAGACAGAGCACAAGAGAATCTTAAAAAGATCGAAGTCCTGCTAGAAAAGGTGGCTGCGATAACTCGTCACTTAAAAGCCTTCTCACGTAAGAGCGACGGCAAGATTGATAATGTGGAACTAGAGAAGGTGATTGGTGATGCGATTGATCTGTTCGAAACCAGACAGAGCTCAGTATCGATTCAGTATTCGCCCCAAAGCTACCAGATGGTTCGAGCCAACAGCATACGCTTGGAACAAGTACTGGTGAACCTCATCAGCAATGCTCTGGATGCCATTGAGCATAAAGAGCAGCCTCAACTTAGTATTGCTACGCAAGTGCTTTCGAACACCACTCAGATTTTGGTTAAGGACAACGGACTGGGCATACCTGAAGAAGATATCCCGTATTTGTTTGACCCATTTTATTCCAGCAAAACAACAGGTAAGGGGCTTGGGCTAGGCTTGTCTATCGCATACAACATAATAAAAGATTTTGGCGGCTCGATTCACGTGGAATCGGTTGAACACCAAGGCACCACCTTTATCGTCACTCTACCAAAAGGCACAGGTTCATGATTTCAGAAAAACACATAGTTCTTATCGACGATGAAATAGATGTCGTCGACGCCGTGAGCGAAATGTTAGAGCTAGAAGGGTTTAGTGTCACCACCTTTACTGATCCCAACCTTGGCCTAAAGTCGCTTAAAGCAAACAGTCAGTCGGTTGTGCTGTGTGACGTGCGCATGCCGAAAGTGGACGGTTTGACGTTGTTGAGCTCAATCCAACACCGTGCCCCGAATGTGCCCGTTTTATTGATGAGTGGCCATGGCGATATTCCAATGGCGATCGAAGCGATGAAGTTGGGCGCTTTCGACTTTCTAGAAAAACCGCTTAATTCGAGTGAGCTGGTGGAGAAGCTTGATTTGGCGATTACCCAGTGTCAGCACAGCTGCCCGTCAACCTCGGATGGTGATGAGCAAGAGGGTTTACCGATTGAATCTGTGGTTATTGGCCAATCAAAAGCGATGGATACGATACGTAAGCAAGTGCTCGCTTTAGCGCATACTGGCGTCGACACCATCATCAACGGAGAAACGGGAACGGGCAAAGAGGTGATAGCTCAAGCTCTGCATCAATTCAGTCGTCGTAAGACTAAGCCATTTGTCGCGATTAACTGTGGTGGCATGACAGAGAGCATTATTGAGAGTGAGTTGTTTGGCCATGAAGCGGGTTCGTTTACTAGCGCGAACAAGAAGCGTATTGGCAAAATAGAACAAGCCAATGGCGGCACTCTGTTTCTCGATGAAATTGAGAGCATGCCGATTGCGGTACAAATAAAACTGCTGCGCGTGATTCAAGAGCGAATGATTGAGCGTGTTGGTGGTAATGAGTTGATACCTGTCGACATCGTCGTGGTCGCAGCCAGTAAAGCCGATCTCGTGAGCTTGAGTGAGTCTGGGGAATTCAGAGCCGATCTCTTCTATCGATTGAACATTGCGAGCTTAAACCTTCCGGCACTGCGCCAACGAAAAGAAGACATTCAGGTGCTGTTTCGCCATTTTGTGATTCAAGCGAGCCACAAATATAAGACGCGCCCATCAACGATTTACCCTGAGCAGATACAGCAGCTATGTCGGCATGAATGGCCGGGTAACGTTCGTGAACTACGTAATGTCGCTGATCGATTTGTGTTGGGTATCGTCGGCGATGGCTTCGATCTTCAATCGCCAATTTGTGAAGCGTCCGGAGAAGATTTCGCTTTTGAAAAGCAGATGGAGCAGTACGAAAGGAATGTACTGACGGAGGCGCTAATAGAAAGCGCAGGTAACATTAACGAGGTATCAAGTAAGCTGAATTTACCGCGTAAAACCCTTTATCGAAAAATGAAGAAACACCAATTAGATAAAGAGAGTTTCAAAGCCTAATTCGTTCAGGTGTTTGTTAAATGGAAAACCAAAAGAAAAAGCAAAACGAAAGCCAAAAGCAAAACCAAAGCCAAAGCCAAAAGAAAAAGCACAAGACAACAATGACCCATTTGGTTTTTAGTCGAATGGCTAACTGTTTCAAGTGATTGTAATAAAAGAGCTTTAACATCTGGCATAAAGCGTGCAATCCCTACATTGTGGCGTCAGCCCACATGAGGTTATTCGGTGTTGAGTCAAAAATATATATGACAGGTATCTATATATGACAGCTATCCAACATTGAATGATCGAATAAAGGACATTAGAAAAATAATTGCTTGTTGCAAGGAGATACAAACATGAAGCAAATACTGAAAGGTTCGATTGCTCTGATACTCGGTGTGAGCTCGATGACGGCATGGGCCGCAGCAGAATCAGCCGACTTAGGTCCTCGTCCCCTCTTTTTAGTGAACAATATGGATGAGAGCCCTTTGAAAACCAAGCTGTTGAGTTGCAGTGAAGGACCTTTTCACCGTAGTGATTTTTCTATTGGACATCGCGGAGCTGCGATGCAGTTTCCTGAGCACACCAAGGAATCCTACTTAGCCGCGATTCAAATGGGCGCGGGTGTCGTGGAATGTGATGTGACTTTCACTAAAGATAAGGCGTTGGTATGTCGTCACTCGCAAAGTGATCTGCACACCACAACCGATGTTTTGGCGCATCCCGATCTCGCGAAGAAGTGTTCAACACCGTTCACGCCGGCTAACCCAGCGACAGGCGAAGATGCTCAGGTTGAGTGCCGTACTTCTGATTTCACGCTGGCTGAGTTTAAGACGCTCAAAGGTAAAATGGATGGTGCGAACCCAAAAGCCACCACGGTTGAAGAGTACATGAACGGGACTCCAGGTTGGAGAACCGATCTTTACAGCCAAAGTGGCACACTGATGACACACGCAGAAAGTGCAGCACTCTTTAAAGAGCACGGCGTGAAGGTGACTCCTGAGCTAAAATCGGCGGCGGTAGAAATGCCTTTCAATGGCTTTAGCCAAGAGATGTACGCGCAGAAGCTGGTGGATGAGCTGAAAGAGGCGGGTTTTGAGCCTTCAGAGACTTACCTACAGTCATTCAACTTAGATGATGTTAAGTACTGGGTTAATGAGACGCCTAAGTTCGGTAAGCAAGCCGTTTATCTTGACGACCGTGTCTATGAGCAAGCGGACTTTGTCGCGTCTGTTGAAAACATGAAGGAGCTACACGATGCGGGCGTGAATATCATCGCACCACCTCTGTTTGCTTTGGTTGAGTTAGGTGAGAACAACGAATTGGTTGCGTCTAACTACGCAAAACTGGCAAAAGATGCTGATCTTGAGATTATTGCATGGACACTGGAACGTTCTGGCCCGCTAGCGCAAGGCGGTGGTTGGTATTACAAGAGCGTGAAAGATGGCATCAACAATGATGGCGATATGATGAAAATGCTTGATGTGTTGGCACAAGATGTTGGTGTGATGGGCGTATTCAGCGATTGGCCTGCAACGGTAACTTATTACGCTAACTGCATGGACAGCGACGCATAGGCGATTCTGAGAGCGCTGTTACGCCTGCTAATTATAGCGTTTGTATAGAGAGCGCTTAGCCAAAGAATAATAAGAGAAAAAGCAGTGAACCAAAGAGCCTTCGGGCTCTTTTTTTACCACTGAAATTGGCGGGACATAAATGACCCAAATGATGAGTTTTTAGTTGGACACTTATGACTCAAAAGTAATTTGAAAGTGTGGGATTTTATTTAAGTTACTGAAATTACAGGTATAAAAAGGTGGCACAAAGGCTGCAATAACGAAGGTGACTTTCAACAATAAGTAAAAGTAAGGTTTGAATATGAAAATCAGTGTTAAAGGACTGTTAATCGCTAGCTCATTACTACTTGTGCGACGTGAAGTCGTATGAAGCGTTGTTCACCACGAAAGCGTGAACCATCTGT
>NZ_JBGONU010000090.1:0-6527 GCF_041439295.1 Vibrio sp. 1F253
TAATTTGTCCGCCACGGGTAAAGTGGTTGCCGGACGCGCGTTTAGGTCTAGGCATAGTGGTTCCTTGAGAGTTAAATGCAGTACTTTTTATATAATTACCTGCGTATGCAGATGAGCTGGTTTAGATTGGAGGTCAATTATGTGGACGAAGAAAGGTCATCTAACAGGGCAGAAAAAGTCCTTCAAGCTTGAAGATATCTGGCGAATTCGCACTAGGCTTGAAATCGACCTTGCTCAATCTCGCTATCGATTGCAAGTTACGTTCTTGTGACTTACTTAGAATGAAAGTGAGGGATATCTCTTCTGGTGGTGCGATTCAAGATCGCGTGCTTTACAGCCAGAGGGGTACAGTTTGAGCTCACTTCACGCACTGCACAGCCAACTCTCTGCACCAGACTCTATTTTCCCAAGTCCTCGAAGGCAGGGTAAAGCAATTAGTTGTAGCAGCTACGCCACCATCATTTTCCGCTGGGTAACGGGACTCGGCTACGATCCCTATCTCTATGGTACCCACTCGATGCGCCGTACCAAGGTGACGTTAATTTAGCCGAGAACCAAAAACATTCGCGCTGTGTAACTATTACTTGGCCATGTTAAGTTGGATAATACCATTTGCTATTTAGGCGTAGAAATTGAGGAGGCTCTGAACATCTCTGAGGGGATAGACTCATAGTAAGGTTGGAGTGTTGATTTTAGAAAGGTCATTTTTAATGACCTTGAAATGATTATTATAAAACAATAGGTTAATAATATTTATTCGTTATTTTTGCCGTATTATCCCCTTTGAGTTTGCCGTATTTCTTCCTGTCATAATAAGGTTGCGTTATATTACGAACACGTATGAAAGTTAGGAGGTTCAAATGACAGCAGTTGATCGCGTTTATCAAAAGATAAAGCGCTCCAGACGCTATGTTTTTGAGCGCAAAGACTTTGATGTAGGTTTCACCCATTCGCCACGAGCCAGATACGGGCTTATTTCTACACCTCGCTCTGTGCTCTAATACTGGCGTAAATTTGATAACCCAACGATTAATAGTGGCCTGATCCACAACGACTCCGTGCTCCAATTGTATCTCTTCAATTTCACGATAACTGAGTTTATAGGCGAGATAATAACGTACGGTTTCGAGAATAACTTCAGAGGGGAAGTGGCAACCTTTAAACATTGAGATTCAGAGTATTAGGTAAAGATTGAGTAAATCTTAACCGACAACGCAAAACTTTGCGACAAAACCCATCATGTCGTACGGACATTGTTTATTTAGATATTCCATGTATTCTACTTAATGACCATCTTGCGGCTTTAAATGTTCCATTTCATTGAATATGTAGTCATTCAATATCACACGTTTGAAAAGTAACTTTCGCGTAACTTCAGGGACATCTACTTCGTTACACACGGATTCAAACTCTTGGGTAATCGTAGAAATTTGAAACCTAATAATTTCTTCTGCTTTTTCAGCCTTAATATTGAAACTTGGTGCTGCTTGCATACAAAGTGATAACAGAGATAAATTAAGATTTTCGAAGATCTTCATTCCATGACTCGCCTCCCCACCTGTACGGTTTTGTGGACAAATATCATAAGCCGGTGACAGGGATATTTTCTCCCCTTCTACAAAGAAAGCATGATTTCGAGCATGGTCATCCGTATTACCGATCAGTACATTAAATACCATCCGTGCAAATAGCTCTTGGCTATCAGAGGTAAAATCGATGCAATACTGCTTCATATTGTTCACTAGGTCTGCGTAAGATGCCTCTCTAGCCCATGTTTCATCTAAGCCTAAAACTGTCAGCCCGGACACCATTGAGCGACGACACCAAACGTCACCAACTAACGCTCTATCAAAGCGTCTTACAAGAAGAACATCTTTTCCTAATACTTTTTCAAAAATAACTTCGGCAACATTGAGTCCTGCTAACTTGGCAAGCCTCATTGCTACGTATTCTGATTGTACAACTTCGTAAGTATCATTTGATGCTGAAAACTTAGCAATATACTTAGCTTCATTACCAGTGATCATCGCTTTCGGGCGAGCACCTCCGAGGGATGTACCATGCATAAGTGCTCTATCCAAATCCGAAGAGATTTCCTTACCTTGACCGACGATTTCAGACGCATTGTATAATTCTTCAAGAGTTGCCGCATCAGTAGAACGATCAAAATACTCAGTGGCCGATTCTTGAAAATCGAGAGAACCGATCCGATCTGAAGCGGAATGCATCAAATACGTCATTTCGCCTAACTCAGCATCGTAGTCTTTGCCCATCAACCGAGAATTAATGACCCTACGTCCCCAAGCATCTGGAGCTGCATCACGCAAGCAAGAGAATATAGGCATACCTTGAACTGGTTCCTTAGTACCAGCAGAAAGCGGTAATTCATTTGAGTAAATTGGTTCTGCATCTGAACGTTTCAAGTAAGACTGACCGTACGTAAAATGTTGGCCAGTTTCATCAATAGTGAGTCTACCTGCTACCACAGGCTCTGATTGTCCTTTAAGCCATTTCCAAACGAAGCATTGATTACTAGAAGTCATCATCTAAAATTACCTTTTTCCTTCTTACTCGATTAGGCAGTAATGCCTCAATTTTCGCATTTGTTTTACGTTTAATAGCAAACTGGTTTTCATCGGGTTCAAATAAAGGAACACCTAATACCCAAGCAGTTTCGAAGTAGAGTCCGATACTTACAGACGGATCACCTTTAAGAATCTTTATCATAGTGGGCTTAGATACCCCAACTCGGGAACAAGTCTCTTCTACAGTGATTTTCTTTTCCTTACGCTGGATTGTAAGCATCGTGGCAAAATGAGTTAGTGCGGCACTAGCAACAGTGCTAACCTGAATGTTACCTCTTCCCATAGTAAATTAACCTTTACCGTAAATATAATAAGGTAAATATTAATTTACCAAAATTTAAATGTCAAAGTAATAGGTTAGAAATAATTATAGTAAAAACTATTTTACTATAAAAATCTTAAAGTGAATTGTAGTTTACAATAAAACAGTCATTGAAATGACTGCAATGAAAAACAGAGATCCTGTCTGAACTCTCTATTTAGTTATTGCTTTACCACACTTTGGTCGAGTAGACGACACCTGAGAAGCTTTTGGACAAAACCTTCCAATTACAGTCAACGATGCGAAATATTTATGCATTTAATGCAGGAGTGCATTCATTGTTAATGCAGCACCTTTCATTCTATTAAACAGCTACAAACTCAAGTTTGCTCTCATTATTGTTCAGTGTACAATATAGAATTGCACACTGAACAATAGAGTGAAATCATGAATGCCAATACGATAGCAAACAAATACCTTGAAGCACTTGAAGAAGCAAACATTGAAAAAGTACTATCGCTTTTCACGCCAGATGCGTTGGTGAGTTCACCACTTTACGGTGAACGTAAGGCAGCAGACTTTTATCCTGAATTGTTTGAAGATACGAGCAGTTCAAAGCTAACCTTGAAGGGTGTAATGGAAGGGAAATCAACTCGTGACTGTACAGATTTGATATCTATCTGGTTCTACTTTGACTGGACACTTGCCAATGGTGAACCTGCACCTTTTAATGTTGTCGATGTGTTAGAAGTCGACAAAGGTAGCCGCTTGATTACCAAATTAAATATTGTTTACGATACTTTTAACATTAGAAGTTCGTTCAATCTGTCTAAAAAGCAGACCTCCCTTTAGCAAGTACTTTATAGATAGCGGTACCTTTATGAAAAGAAAAGCAAATACAACACCTCTCTCTAAGGAAATTATAATCGAGGTAGCACTGAATCTTATTGCGGAGAAAGGAATCGATACGTTTAGTATTCGAGACGTAGCTAAACGGTTAGATACCTATCCAACAGCTATCTATTGGTATTTTAAAAACAAAAACACACTGTTAGGTGAAATTGCAAATACAGTGATGTCTAGTGTCACACCTAACTACGGTAACCTGGATTGGCACGTCTGGTTGACCCTGTTATTCCAAAACTACAGAGGTGCAGTAAAACACCATCCCCACATCGCAGATTTGATAGGAGGGCGACTTCTGGCAAATGCGTATCAAGATCCTAGATTGCTAGATGGAATTATAGCTGCTCTTTTGGATGCAAATTGTCCGCCGTCTCATATAGTCCCTATGTACAACACAGTAATTGCATCAATGTGTGGTTTCGTAACCATGGAGTTCGGTCATTTACCGCTAGATAATGCGGATGAATGGGAAGCTAAGTTAAGAGGGGAGGCTAAGAAGGTAGAAAATAGTGAGTATCCAAACTTAACTCGTTTTCTACCTCAAATGATGAATGCTTCTTTCATTTTACGCTGGCAAAATGGCTATGACAAACCGATGGATGAGAGTTTTAATAGGTATGTTGATGTTTTTATAGATGGTTTGAAACACCAGATTAACGCACTAAACGAGATGCCATAGCAGGAATTTTATACCTTATGGTAACGTTAATTTCAGAAAGTATTGTGCTTAACTATGCACCTCATGAAGCCAATAAGACACTTTTGAGTTAGAAAGTGCCACGAGTCAAAATTCAGGTCTATGAAGCCTCTGGACAAAAGTGAGTCAGTATCCATTATTGATGGTGCAGATCATATTGGATCACTGCCACAGTAGTCGAACGGCACTCGTAAAAGTGATTACAGTCAAACTAAGGTAATGACAAGCTTCATGAATCGTTTAGCCCTAAAAGGCTAATTTCCACCTATTAGCCATAAACGGCTAAATTTGCATTATTAGCCATAAACGGCTAAATTGGCATCTACATGAAAGAAGGAGTTTTAATGTGGAGCCTACCTCTAAACCTATCGCAGTGATCAGCGGCGATATTGTCAACTCAACCAAGCTAACATCTGAACAGTTTGAACAACTTCTTAAACGAATCAAAGACATTCAGAGACTGATCACCGCAGGAAATTCATCAAATGCGCACAGTATTGAGCGTGGCGATGAATTTCAGACCGTGGTGCATGATATTGAAAGCGCTCTGAGATACACCATCATTTATCGTATTGGCATTAAAGCGCTTGGCAAAGAGTTTGATAGTCGCATTAGCCTTGCTATTGCCTCTAATGCCGATTTGCGTGAGTCTGTCTCTGAATCGATGGGTGAAGCATTTGTTCTTTCTGGGCGTGGACTAAAAGCCTTAAAAAGCGACAGGTTGTTATTTAACTCTGACCGTTTCGAACTCACTGAGCACTTTGACTTACTCTTTAAGTACCTCGATAGACAACTAACGGAATTAACCTCGCGCCAATGTGAAGTTATGCTTCCGATGCTTCGAACCAATGAAGGTTTGTCTATTAGTGAGTTAGCAGAAAAGCTCGATGTTGCTACTGCCACTGCCAGTAAGTCTCTTAAAGCTTCAGGTTGGCCGCTAATCAGTGAGCTAAATTGGCGATTCATAAACCAAGTGAAGGGACTCAAGTATGTTTAATTTTTTTGATGTTCTAATACCGTTCTTGATGATTCACATCATCTGTGATTTTTACCTCCAGCCGAACCAATGGGTAGAAGCAAAGAAAAAATACACTTACCGTTCAACTGAACTGTACTTTCACTCACTATTACACGGTGTCGCGTTGTTAGTTCCTGCTATAGCGTTAGGTATTGACTGGCGCTCAACTACTTGCTTGGTAGTTATCATAGCGGTAAGTCATTTTATTATCGATTTGTGGAAAGTAAGAGCACGAAATGGTGGTAAGTTTTCCTATTTTATTATCGACCAGACTTTGCATGTATCAGTGCTAGTAGCCATTGCCTTTCACATGGCAGATGGTGTAATGATCGATGCCGTACTACAAGATGAGAAGTTCTCAGATGGTGTTATGGTGGTATTTGCTTACTTACTAATTCTCAAGCCAACTTCGATTGTGATTGGCAGCGTCTTAAGGAAGTTTCCAATATCAGATCAAGATCAAGATACTACTAGTATTAGTGGTCTTATCGCAGGTGGTGAGTTGATCGGTTATTTAGAGCGAGTGTTAATACTGACCTTTACGCTTGTGGGGAGCTATGCAGCTGTGGGTTTTGTATTGGCGGCTAAGTCAATATTTAGGTTTGGTGAGTTGAATAAATCAGACGACCGAAGCATGACTGAGTATGTGCTGATTGGTTCATTGATATCGGTGGTGATCACAACACTGGTAGGTACCTTAATATCACTTGGTTTGGGTGTGAAAATTAAATGACCAAAAAGGTATTCGGCAGTTTATTACTAGATAAGCTCGAATTTTACGGGATAACGATCAATTACAGGGAAGAGAGTTGCCCTTCTAATGTAGTGGATTAGCAGATTTGGTCACATAGTTAGAGCTCTAGACATAAGAACAAGTAGGTCAAAATTGGCGGCTGCATTCTGTGATAGCTAGCTGCCGAAACGCAGAATGGGGCATTTTCGAGTTTCATGGCACACCTTTGGACAGAAGCTTTTTCTAATTTAGTAAATGATGCATTATCTCCGGGGCTCTTCTCCGCTTAGATGAGTCTATAAATTAACAATAAAATCAATAAAGCA
>NZ_JBGONU010000091.1:0-6233 GCF_041439295.1 Vibrio sp. 1F253
AACCCGCATCATCAGCTTGGAAGGCTGAGGTAATAGCCATTATACGATGCACGCAACACGTAACTCTGTTTGAGCTATTTAACCTTTAGAATATGGTGGAGAGGGACGGATTCGAACCATCGAAGGCAGTGCCAACAGATTTACAGTCTGCTCCCTTTGGCCACTCGGGAACCTCTCCAAATTTTGAGCTTTCTCTCGCTTACCTTAAAGAAAGGGAGAAAGTGGTGCCGACTACCGGAATCGAACTGGTGACCTACTGATTACAAGTCAGTTGCTCTACCTACTGAGCTAAGTCGGCACAAGTGGGGCGCATTTTATTGAATGATTTTCCACCTTGCAATAGTAAATTGAAAAAAAGTGAAAAATTCTCCTATGAAATTCCTAGATACGGCTATTTAGCTCAAGGTTTCTGCCTTTAACCCACATCTAGTACAGGAAGATATTTTATTTATCTATCGCTTGATGTATTTTCCATGCACTTGTTTTGTTATCCACTATAGAGTTTATATGAGCCCATTTATGTCATTTGACCGCGAACGTTGGTCTGAGCTAAGGAATTTAGTTCCGATGACACTTTCTGAGAGCGACTTAAAAGAGCTTCAAGGCATCAATGAAAAGCTCACAATGGAGGAAGCCGTTGAGATCTACCTGCCGCTCTCTCGCCTATTAAATCTCTATGTGGCAGCCAGACAGAATAGAAACTCAGTACTCCATCAATTCCTGGATAAAAACGAGAAAGCACCACCTTTTATCATCGGTATTGCTGGAAGTGTCGCTGTGGGCAAAAGTACAACTGCACGACTGCTTAAAGCCCTACTTTCTCGCTGGGAGAACCACCCAAAAGTTGAGCTAGTCACAACCGATGGCTTCTTATACCCAAATGAGGTGTTAGAAGAAAAAGGATTGATGAGTAAAAAGGGCTTTCCGGAGTCTTACGATATTAAGCGTTTAGTGAACTTTGTTTCGGATGTAAAAGCATGCAAGAGAAATGTCACGGCTCCCGTGTACTCACATCTTACGTACAACATTACTGATGACGTTAAGTGTGTCGACCTACCAGATGTGCTTATTATTGAAGGACTTAATGTCTTGCAAACAGGCATGAACGATCCACACGAGCCACATCGCGTGTTTATTTCAGACTTCCTTGATTTCTCTCTCTATGTTGACGCTGATAGCCAACAAATCAAAGAGTGGTACGTCAATCGCTTTATGAAATTCCGCGATGGCGCGTTTACCAAACCTGGCTCTTACTTTAGTCATTACACAAAATTATCGAACCAAGCGGCACTGGATAAAGCGGAAGGTATCTGGAGTTCAATTAATGGCTTGAACCTAGAACAAAATATCCTTCCTACACGAGAAAGGGCTCACTTGATTCTACGTAAAGGCGCAGATCATATGGTTGAAGAAGTATTACTAAGAAAATAGTAACACCTTAATCGCCTTTTCTTAGCGATATCTCTCCGCCGATATAGCTCTCGATACCATTCTCAGTTTTGAGTAATACAGCACCTTGTTCATCGATGCCTTGAACAACACCTTCAATTTCTCTAGGTCCAATGATCAACCTAACATTGCGACCTAAGAAATTATCAAAGCGATTCCAACGCTCTACAAAATTCGACATCCCTTTCAACTCATAATCAACAAGAGACTTATCCCAGGCATTGATCAGAGCCTGCGCTAACTGATTGCGATCGGGCACCTTCCCATCACACACTTCTTTAAGAGAAGTCCACGGTTGACCAATACCTGATGTTGTTGGATCCATGGATAAGTTTAGCCCTAAACCAATCACAATATGAGCAGCGCCACCAGACTGTCCTGACAGCTCTACCAAGATACCAGCAAGCTTCTTGTCATTGTGGTAAAGGTCGTTCGGCCATTTGAGCTTTATACCTTCTACGCCCATCTCTTCCAAAGCTTCAACAACAGCTACACCAACCACTAGGCTCAAGCCCATCGCGGCAGCCATCCCTGCGTCGAGTCTCCAATACATTGAAAGATAGAGGTTTGCACCGAATGGCGATACCCACTCTCGTCCACGACGTCCACGTCCCGCAGCTTGATATTCAGCAATACAGACAGAACCCGATTCGAGGGTGTTAGTACGCTCTAATAGGTGTTGGTTTGTAGAACCTATGATTGGAATCAGTTCAAGAGAAGCATCTCGACTAACAACAGACAATTTGTCTTCGTTAAGCATATCTAAACGGCTAGCTAACTTATAGCCCTTGCCTTGTACTCGGTAGATATCTAAACCCCACCCTTGAATGCCTTTAATGTGCTTACTGATAGCCGCTCGTGATACACCAATCATTTCACCTAGATCTTCACCTGAATGAAACTCACCGTCAGCAAGACATCTCAATAGTGCAAGCTTGGTACTGTGTTCTCTCATGCCAATGACTCCAAAGCCTTGTCTAGGTTTGTCTCGCAGTCTCGTCCCATAAAACGTACTTCATGTTCCAGTCGAATATCGAATTTATTCAAGACAGACTGACGTACTCGCTCTGCAAGCTTAAGGATATCCACAGCAGAAGCCTTATCATAATTGATGATAACTAATGCTTGGTTTGGGTGAACTTGAGCGCCGCCTTCTGTCACGCCTTTGAACTGGCATTGATCAATCAACCAGCCTGCAGCGACTTTGATCATGTCATTGCTCTCATAGCCTACAATGTTTGGGTATAGAGCGAACAGGCGATCAAAATGATCTTTGGTGATCACAGGGTTTTTGAAGAAGCTGCCCGCATTACCTTGGACTCTAGGGTCTGGCAACTTACTTGAACGGATAATGCATACTTCATCAAATATAGTACGAGGAGAGAGCGTATCGGCTGCTAGGCTTTTTAACGGGCCATAGTGATTGCATGGCTCCCACTCTTTCGGCAACGTTAAACCAATCGCAACAACAATCGCTTTATCGTAGAGAGCGTGCTTGAAAATAGAATCTCGGTAACCAAAGAGACACTCTTCTTTGCTCAATCGCTTAACTGTATAAGTATCCAGACACAGGATATCGACATACTCGCATACGTCTTGTAGCTCAACACCATACGCACCAATATTTTGAATCGGAGCCGAACCTGAACAGCCAGGTATCATTGCTAGGTTTTCTAGACCACCGAGCCCTTTATCCACACTCCATTCAACTAAGTTTGGCCAATCTTCCCCCCCACTAACATGCAGTAGGTGATGACTGTCCGTCTCGGTCAACTCAATCCCGGATAATTTATTCACTATGACCAGACCAGCGAAGTGCTCAGTAAAAAGCATATTACTGCCTTTACCCAGTATTAACTTAGGTAAAGCTGACCATTTAGGGTCTCTGTAAACGGAAATTAATTCTTCGATAGTGGTGACTTCAACCAACGTATCACACGTCTGATCTATCGAAAAAGTATGAACATTTTTTAAACTAGCATTGAGATGGAATTGCATGGCGATATTCAATTAACTTACACTGCAGTCATTCTACAGCAGATAAACCAATGGCGCAGTGACTGAATGAACAATGTCATCATTACCCAATTAGACCCAGTAAAGGTTCCCTTAGTTAAACGTTTCTATAAAGAACATTACCCAACGGGAAAAGCCAATAAAAGTGAACTGATCTATTCGTTATTACTGGATAACGAGCTTTGCGGTGTCGTGCGCTTTCGTACAATAGAGAATAATCGCTTACTTACTGGAATGGCGATATCAAAACAACATCGCGGTAAGCAATTAGGCTCCCAGCTTATGGACTATTGTGCGCAACATACACTTACGGAAGACGATTACTGCTTTGCGTACGCTCATCTCACCAATTTTTACGCGCGACACAAATTCGTACAAGTAGAGCCTAAAGATCTGCCAAATGGTTTAAGAGTTTTATACGAGCGCTACTCGAATAGCGGAAAAGATCTCATTCCTATGCATTATCAGCAAAATTGTTAGAGAATGCCTCGATTATCTAGTATTTGATGCTATCCCTTTGGTAAAATTAAAGGTTCGCAATTTTGCATATTTTTAAGGTAAAACAGTCAATATGATTGCCAGTAGGAATCCATTCATACAGTTGCCAACCATAGCGCAGAATCCTGACAAGTTTGAAGTACTACTATCAGCGCAAGAGTTTCGAACTCGTCTACTTGATGAGATATCTCGCGCAACGACTCGTATTAGTTTAGTCGCTTTGTATCTTGAAGATGATGAGGCTGGCCGTGAAATCCTAACTGCCTTATATGAAGCAAAACAAAAGAATCCAGAATTAGACGTGAGCGTTTGTGTCGATTGGCACCGAGCACAGCGCGGATTGATTGGTGCAGAGTCTTCTGAAGGCAATGCTGCAATGTATAAAGAGTTTGCAGAAAAATATCAGCACTCTGTACCCGTCTATGGCATTCCAGTTCGCGGCAAAGAAGTCTTTGGCGTATTGCATTTAAAGGGCTTTATCGTCGATGACAGCGTGATATACAGCGGTGCAAGCCTTAACAATATCTACCTGAATTACCATGACCGCTATCGCTTTGATCGTTACCATGTTTTAAACAACGCAGCGCTTGCTGATTCAATGTTTACCTACGTACACGAACAGATGGTTGCGGACAGCGCTGTTTATGACCTGGCTGATAAGAACAAGCCTTCGACCAAAGAACTGAAACCAACGATTCGTCAGTTTCGTGCATCATTAGCAAGGTCTCAGTATCAATTCGATGGTCAAGAGGTTTCAGCAGACCAAGTTGCTGTAACACCATTAGTTGGTATCGGTAAAAGACGTAACCGTCTGAATCAGGGAATCAATCAACTCGTAGCTCAAGCTAAAGATGAAATCTTTATCTGCACACCTTACTTCAACTTCCCACCTAGCCTAGCTAAAGAAGTGAAGAAAGCGCTTAAGCGTGGCGTAAAGGTCAGCATTGTTGTTGGCGATAAGACAGCGAATGATTTCTTTATCTCGCCAGAAGAAGAGTTTAAAACGATTGGTGGTCTTCCATACCTTTACGAATTGAACCTGCGTCGTTTTGCTAAAGCGAATGAGGCTCATATTGCTAGCCGTAATCTATCAATTCGACTTTGGCAACACGATTCCAACAGCTTCCACCTAAAGGGTATTTGGGTAGATAAGCGCTACATGCTACTAACAGGTAATAACCTAAACCCTCGCGCATGGAAGTTGGATCTAGAGAACGGCATCTTTATCCAAGATAACTACCATCACCTAACAGACAAGTTTCAGGCTGAAGTGGATAATATCCTTCAACACACTCAGCTTATCTGTACTTATAAGCAGTTAGATAAGGTAGAGAGCTACCCGATGGAAGTTCAGAAGTTGATTCGTAAGATCACTCGTGTGAAAGCCGATAGAGTGCTTAAACAAATACTTTAGTCGATGTATTAGAAATACTATTTATCAACGCCTAGCAAACGCTAGGCGTTTTTGTATCTACGATATAAATGACTAAATCGTGAAAATCGTTGATAAGTACTACCACCCGAACTCTATCTATTATCTCCTCGAGCACATGGCCTTATCTTGGAGAACCTCTCGATCCAAACACCGAAAAAATCAAAATAGAAACGATCCCGACAATATTGGGCTGTAGAGTGTTGATGCCTGGTTTCAAGAGGAAGCTAGGTTTGGTCAACAGAACACAACTACACGTCTTTGGGGATTCGTGGAACCGGGCCTCGTGTGGCAAAACAACAGCAATTTGAATACGGCTATTTGTTTGGTTCGGCATGCCCAAAAACAAGAATTGGTGAAGCCATAGTAGCTCCTTGGGTCACAAGGGCATAAAGACAAACCACTTAGAGCAGATATCTAAGGCCAGTGAAAAAGGACGTCATGCAATCCTTATTATGGATGGAGCTGGCAGGCATACCGATGATATTACGAGAGAATTTAATAACGTCACTACTATTAGGCTTCCTCCCTACTCACCAGAGCTCGACCCTATAGAGCAAGTTTGGAGTTGGTTGCGACAACATTATCTAGCGAATCAAAGTTTCACTGATTATAACGACATTGTTTCCAAGGTTTGTCGTGCTTGGAATGGATGTCTTGAGTGCAAAGATCGCGTCACCAAAATGAGCAGAAGAGATTGGATAAACCTGATCAGTTAATTTCCCGGGTTGGTATCATACAACCTAGAAGCAAAACACTTTTCTTGAGATGTAAAAAAGCCCCGCTATTTCTAGCAGGGCTTTTCTAATAAGTGGCGGAGTGGACGGGACTCGAACCC
>NZ_JBGONU010000092.1:0-6152 GCF_041439295.1 Vibrio sp. 1F253
GAAAAGCGAAATGTCGCTTAGCTAAGTGTCCAGTCTGACTGGAGCAGATCATACATTAGTTGGGTTACTCACATCATTATGGATTGCAATCTTAACGTTAGTTTTTCGAACGTCATTACTAGATACTCATGAAAGTCTCAGGTTAATATTAACTCAGCAAATTAGTAAGCTCATTAGGCTACCTGTGACACCAAATGTCGAATATCTTATTTATCGCGCCAATCTCGCTACTTACGAGGCTGATAGGCATAAAGTTTCTCTTAAAAATTTAATACAGCTTCTGATTTTCATCGAAGACAGGGATTTTTATAAGCATTCAGGAATCAGTTACAAAGCTATAGGACGTGGAATCTTGAGTTTATTTAAACTCAAGCGACGCTCAGGGGGGTCGACTATTCAGCAACAGCTGGTAAGGACACTTTTTATTCTTGATCTGAGTAAAACCAAACGCAGGAAGTTTGTAGAAATATTACTTGCTCCATGGTTAAACAAAGTTTTAGAGAAACGTCGAATTTTGGAAATCTATATATGTTCGGTTAGGTATGAAAATCGATGTTTTGGTGTTTTATCCGCAATGCAGCATTTCTTTGGCGAAATAATCCCAAATCCTTCTAAAGCTGAAGCTTTCTTTCTTGTGGAAAGAGTGTCAAATATACGAAGATCACTTTTGGCAAACAAAATCGTTGCAACTGCAAAAGTTGCTAGAGAAAAAGGAATACTGTCAGAGTCGGATCTTAAAGAGCTTAGCTTACTTTATGAATCTGCGGTCAATGAAGGCAAAATTATCGACCACAATGGCAGTTTAGGTAGGATGCTTGAGCAGTTAAATGCTTAACAAGCATTTAACTGCTCAATCTACTCTTTCAAATCTACATCGAGCGATGTTTGATCTTAATATTTCTATCCAATCATAAGCTCCAACGCCCGCATACTCTAAGACACTTAAACATGTGGGCTCTCCTATTTCGTTTTTGAAGCGGCGTAACGAGCTATAATTTGGCTAGCGGAATGTCAGTCCAGTTAATGCACCGGCGTTAGTTGTCCTTCCTCCACCACACCTTTAGCTTGGGATGATCTCACAGTTCTTCCAGCCACGAAAACGCTTGTCTCCATTAAGTTCTAAACTATAATCTCAAAGCTAACTTAATGTAACGAAAAATCATGGAGTTATGCTTACTTCCAGTACCCGAATGGCGATATAGTGGCGGCAAATTTTAATCACAAGAAACAGGGGTTGTGTCGCAAACAAGGGGGTAGGTTATGATCACCCCTCAACATTCTTCAGCTTTAACATTATGACTATTAAGTTTACTGGCCGTCACTTTCCTTCTGAGATCAGACTACAGTCCGTTCGTTACTATGTTTCCTACAAGCTGAGCTACCGTGAAATTAAAGAGGTGTTAGCTGAGCACGGCATCAGTGTTGACCACTCAACATTGAACCGTTGGATCATTAAATACGCTCCCCTGCTTGAGCACCAGGCACGTAAATAAAGAAGCCAGTCGCGTCTGCGTGGCGAATGGACGAGACATACATTAACGTCAAATGTCAGTGGAAATATTACTATCGAGTCGTTGAGAAGCACGGTCATTTCATTGATTTTTTACTCTGCAAACGCCGTGATGAGAAAACGGCTCGCGCCTTCTTTGCCAAGGCAATCTGCTATAAGGGTTTACTAGGAAAAGTGGTTAGCGATAAGAGTGGTGCCAACGCGTTAGCGTTACATAATGTCAATGTTTAACTCTGGCTGATGGGAAATCAGATGAGGGAGCCAGTTCCACCCTGGCAGGCGTGGAACTGTGGTCGATAATTAAAAGTGAACAGCTCGATAATCCTGAAGGCTTATCTGCTTGGGAGCAATTTTACGCCCTAGCAGCCTAATTGCATCTGAAGATCTGTACACTTGTACTTCGTCATAACTTTGCGACACAACCGTATTAATGGTACAGATCACATTACATCAAAGCCACTGATTAGACCAGGCAACAAACTTTTCATGATATTCTGTCCCGCTTTATTATTATCGTCTATTTGATATCAATTGATTAGCACCATTATTCATCTTGCCTAATCGTTATCATGACTTTTAGTTTCAAAAATAAGAGTAGTATATGAAGCCTAGAGCACCTTTATTCTTGCTTGCAATCACCATTATTTATATTGTTTATTCATTTCTTCGAGGTTATACCGACTTACATATATCGAGCGTATTTACTCCATTAATTTTGTTCCCGTTTGCAATATTACACGGTAGTGTCTATTGCGGTATAAAGAAAATGTCATGTTTCTTTCTATTAGTCTTCGTTGTCAGTGTTTTCTACGAAAGCGTTAGTATTTCAAGTGGATTTCCTTTCGGTCACTATTATTATTCTGACCGACTAGGAATTAAAATATTTGACGTCCCATTAGCAATCATGCCGACCTACTTCAGTTTGGGTTATGTCTCTTGGTTTATATCAACCATCCTTCTTAATCAGTTTGATAAACCGATACAAACGAAAAGTAAAGCAATCATCATCTCTCTTACTGCCTCATTTGTAATGGTTTCATGGGATGTCGTTATGGATCCTGTGAATTCGCTCATCAAATCGCTGTGGGTCTGGACCGATCGTGGTGTGTATTTTGGCGTTCCGTTAAGTAATTTCTTTGGGTGGTTTTTATGCGTATTTACCTTTTATTTGCCTTTCTCATTATGGTGCTACAACGATAAAGTACATTTGAAGCAAATCCCGCCCCATGGTTACTTATACCTGCCCTCAATCATTTACGTTACCATAATGTCAAAATACATCCTTTGCTTCTTGTTCAAAGACAACCTTGATGTCGCCACTTTGCATGGCGAAATTTTTAGCTCAAAAGACATTTATGGAAGTGTGATGCTTATTGGTATCTTTACTATGCTACCAATCGGTATCCAATCTATCTATAAGATCTACCGACACCGCAGTCACTCGCTCTGAGCGACAAGAGTTCTTTAGTTCACACAATACGGTACTCACATTGTTTACACGCGCTAGCGTTGTATCACAACCAAAGTTTCGTATTACGATAACAAGCATGCTAAGCCGCTCTCAGCACCTGCTATTCATAGCATTCAGATCAAGTTAAGGTAATACAAATGCAGAAAATTGAACAGCTTCCAATGCCTCCTAAATCGGGAATTTTGGGGCATGTGAGTTATTTGAAGAAACCCAATGTTCATCAACAGATGCTGTCTTGGGTGAATGAATATGGTGCTTATTTTCGTTTGAAACTGGGAATGAAGGATGTAATGGTTCTCTCTGAACCCTCTCAGATTAAGGCGATTTTAAAATCGAGGCCAGATGACTTTCGCCGTTTGAAAAGCATTGAAAGTGTGTTTGAAGAAGCAGGGCTTAACGGTATTTTTTCTGCAGAAGGTGATCGTTGGAAACATCAGAGAAAGTTGACTGAGCCTATGTTCCAGCCTAGCCACCTTAAACATTTTTACCCTAAGTTAAGTGTGATTACCGAACGTTTAAGAAAGCACTTTGAAAAGTTATCAGAATCAGGAACTGTCGTTGATTTAGTTAGCGAATTCAAAAAATACACAGTAGATGTCACATCATTGTTGGCTTTTGGTGAAGACTTTAATTCGATTGAGCAATCAGACACTCCTCTTGGAGAAAGTTTACGACATGTCTTTCCTGTGATTAGCCAGCGCTCTAAGTCTCCTATTCCTTTATGGCGATTTTTCAAAACCAAGAAAGATACTCAGTTCGATGCAAGTTTAGAAGAGATCGGTCATTTTGTGTCGACTTGTATTGATAAGCAGCGCACGCGTTTGGCTGAGTGTCCTGAACTTAGAGAGTCGCCAGAAAATATGCTTCAAATAATGCTGCTGGAACAAGAATTGGATACATCACTGACTGATCGAGATATTCTAGCGAACGCCATTACTCTGTTATTAGCAGGGGAAGATACCACAGCAAACACTCTTGCTTGGATGGCGTTTCTTGTGAGTGGAAACCAAGGTAGCGAGCAAGCTTTACAAAGTGAACTGGCTGATCTGGGAGAAGCTTCTGTATTAGAGTGGCCGCTCCCTCGGGTTCCCTACATGACAGCAATTATGTATGAAGCGATGCGCCTTAAACCTGTGGCTCCTCAGCTTTACCTAGAGCCGACAAAAGATACTTATCTTGGTGATTTTGAAATAAAAAAAGGCACGCCTGTTTTCGTAATACTGCATGCTAACGGTTTTGATCCCGATTTGTTTGAAGATCCAATGTCGTTCGATCCTAATCGTTGGATAAATAAAAAAGGGGCGTCATTTTCGAACCTTCAACCATTTGGCGGGGGGGCAAGGCTTTGTCCGGGTCGTTCACTCGCTATTATGGAAATAAAATTGGCGTTTCATTCTTTATTTAATGAATTTACGTTAGAGCCTCAGCAAGCTCCTGAAGATGTGTTCGAACAGTTCGCGTTCACCATGTCGCCTGTTGGATTTAAAGTCAAAATTAAAAAAGTTGCTGATGCTGACAAGAGGAATATCAAACTTTAACTGGGCAAGAAGGACAGCATATGGATGACCTAAAGCTGGAATTAAAGTGTACCTTTATCCAAAGTAAGTGGCTTGGTGAAGAAGATAGACGGAATTTGAGACATCGTGCTTTTAAATATCTTCAATTAGAAGAAGACTTTTGTTCTTTAATCGATAATTATCCCGCAAACGATCTTATTATGGAACTCAAATCTCTTCTTCTCAAGTGAGGTTGGCATTGCCTTCTCCTAGGGGGTTTGTCGCGAACAAGGGTGGTAGGTTCTGATCATACTGCAGTCCGTTCGTTACTATATTTCCTACAAACTGAGCTACCGTGAAATTGAAGAGCTGTTAGCTAAGCGCGGCCTCAGTGTTGACCACTCAACATTGAACCGTTGGGTCATTAAATACGCTCCCCTGCTTGAGCACCAGGCACGTAAATAAAGAAGCCAGTCGCTTCTTCGTGGTGAATGGACGAGACGTACATTAACGTCAAAGGTCAGTGGAAATATTACTCTCGAGTCGTTAGAAGCACGGTCATTTCATTGATTTTTCACTCTGCAAACGCCGTGATGAGAAAGCGGCTCGCGCCTTCTTTACCAAGGCAATCTGCTATAATGGTTTACTAGGAAAAGTGGTTAGCGATAAGAGTGGTGCCAACGCGTTAGCGTTGCATAATGTCAATGTTCAACTCTGGCTGATGGGAAAAATACTCAACTTGATTGAAGTGTGTCAAATTAAATATCTGAACAATATAGTTGAGCAAAGTCATCGAAAAGTGAAAGGTAAAATAAATCAGTGCCTGGGGTGGAGCTGTGGTCGATAAGGCTTTGTTGCGTAATTCAATGCAACTAAATCAAGAACCTACGATCTGATCAGCTACCTCCACCCTCTCTCGTAGCCCTATGCCTAAGCCTCGTTACAAAACAACCAACTGGAAGCAATACAACCAATCACTCATTAACCGTGGTTCTCTGACCTTTTGGATTGATGAAGAAGCAATAAGCGGGTGGGCGCAAAGTAAACAGAATAAGCGCGGGAGGCCGCGTCGGTTCAGTGATTTAGCTATCACGACAGCACTCATGGTGAAACGAGTTTTTTCTAGGCCATTGAGAGCGCTTCAAGGATTTATCGACTCGATATTTAGGTTAGCCCATGTACCGTTAAGTTGTCCGCATTACACCTGCATCAGTCGCAGAGCCAAGCAAGTTGAGGTTTCATTTAAGACTAAAACGAGAGGAGCGATACAGCACCTAGCTATTGATGCTACTGGCCTTAAGGTTTATGGCGAAGGTGAATGGAAAGTCAAAAAACATGGGACGGATGGCAAGCGTAGAGTCTGGCGAAAGCTTCATATTGCCGTCGATACCAACACTCATGAGATCATTGCCGCTGAGCTAAGTTTATCGACGGTTACAGATGGAGAAGTACTCCCGAACTTACTGAAACAAACACACCGAAGTATCCTTGAGGTGTCTGGTGATGGCACTTACGACACGAGAGCGTGTCACGCTGCTATTAAGATTAAGGGAGCTATTGCGCTTATTCCCCCAAGAGAAGGGGCAGCCTTCTGGGAGCGTGGTCACCCTCGAAATCTCGCCGTGGGTTGCCAGAAGTTATACGGCTCAAATAAGTATTGGAAAGAGCGGTATGG
>NZ_JBGONU010000093.1:0-6110 GCF_041439295.1 Vibrio sp. 1F253
GAAATACGCGAAACGGGGTTGTTCTATCTTTAAATTTAATTACGCAACAAAGCCATCCTAACCTTAAAACTAATATCAAAATTCTATGTCGCGGTCGCGCGAAAGTAGCGCTTAGTAGTTTTAAGCTTGAAGGTGGTTACATCGAGACTCGATATGGGAAAATAAAATTAACAGATGAAGAAAAACATAGATTATTGAGTAAGAAATTCAAATTCTCCAAACCTGTAGTGTTAAGAGAACTAATTTCGTCAAAAATCGAGTCCAATTTAGTCGAGAAAATGATCAAGATAGGCGCTGTGTATGTTTTTTAAATTTTATCAAGAAATATTTAACTCTATAGATGAGTTAAATATTGGAATTAAACCTTCAGATTCATTTTCGACATCGCATGTAACACCTGAAAAATTTAGGAGTTTGGCTGCCTCAATATACGACTCAATACTAAATGTTGGAAGTTCTAGGTTCAACCTGAGATTGATATCGGAAGGGAAGGATATCCACCCAGCTATGTTCATTGAGTCGAGAATAGGTGATGGTCTTATCGAACATTCAGTAGTTGATGGCGATAATGTGGTGCAATATTTGAAAAAAGGAGGAACGTTTGTCTTCGATCATATGAATGACTATATACCCCAAGCAAGGTTAGTTCAGGAGTATATTGAATCAAAGTATGGTGTTAAGTGCTGGGTACAGTGTTATGTAACATGCTCAGAAGGAACAGCGTTTTTGATGCATGCTGATGACCACCCCTTTATTATTTTCCAAATTATGGGAAAGAAACAATGGAATCATGATAACACTACGCCAAATATCACTTATAGCGTTGGTGATATGGCGTTTTACCCTAGAGGTAAGCAACATAATGTTTACGGTTTAGGTGAACTCACAATGCATTTAACAGTTGCATTTGAGGGGTATAATGATATGACATATGACCAGTTGAGCTTGGAAGAAAAGTTGAAGGTTTTGAAACCTAGAGTAGGTAGTAGTTTGCCGTATTCTATCGCACCTGAATTATTTAAAAAAACAACTAATATAAGGGCTTATTATAACCACTTTCCTCCGTTAAAATCGATGGGCTCTTATGATGTGTTAATTACACCGAAAAAGCGAATAAAATTGAAGCCTATTTATTCTTTGATACTTAAATTAATTCAAAATGAGTTCTTCCTTAACGCAAGGGAAATATCTAATGAACTAGAGCTTCCTGAGAGTCAAGTTATGGACTTCCTATTATTCGGGTTGAAAGAAGGCTTAATAATCAAAGGGTGTACAGATGAAAGCTATTAGATTAAAACTATTGGGCAATATTAGTAGAAACTTTTTCCTTTTTTGTATCGCCTCGTTTGTTTCTTCTATAGGGAATTCTATAATACCAATAGCCTTTGCCATCGAATCTGTAAAGATATCTCCGTCAGGCGTAGGTATTAGCATAGTGCTTATATCTTTATGGTTAGGGAGATATTTAGGGACTTTACAATATAGAAGAGCAAGTTTTGTTAACCTTAAGAGAGTAATCCTTGTCTCGGATTTTTTTAAGCTATCGACGCAGCTTGGCTTACTTCTTTATATCTACGTTTATAGTAATGATATCGTAGCAATGGCAGTATCTTCTTTTATATACGGTATAGCTTCATCTTTTTTCGCCCCTTCCTCATACAGGTTGATACCAGTAATTACTTTAGAAAAGGAAAGGGAGAGATGTAATTCAATCCTATCGGCTATGGGTGACGTTTTTGGGATCCTTGGGCCATTAGTTGGCGCTACGATAGTTATATTTCTTGGCTTCGAACTAGTTCTATTGGTTGATGTTATTACTTTTGGCTTCGCCTTACTTATGTTTTCCCTAATGGATCTTGAAAAGCAAGTCAATTCAGTTGGCGAGTCAGAAACACCCAAACCTGATGCCAACTCAAATAAGATGTCTATGATTCCAGTTTGGTCTGAGAATGGTATAAGAAGTTGGTTCTTTGCCTCAGTTTGTATTGGGTTTATGGGTAGTGCGGGGCCTTTCTTAATTATACAAAATCATTCAGAATATTCATGGGCACTTGTTGCGACTATAGTTTCAGTGGGTTCTCTGTTAGGGTCGGCTTCCGTTATGACAGGAAAGCTTACCAACGTAAAATGGAAAGGTGTCCACTTCCTATGTTTATTGTTCCTTACTATTCAATTGTTGGCTTTCAATAGCCAAATGAACATTTACATAATCGCGATGTTTGGCCTTATTGGAGCTCTATTTACCACTATGAGTGGTGTGAAGTGGGATACGAAAGTTCAAAATGAGCTATCCCCTAATCAACTATCGATTTTTGCTGCTAAGGAACAACTTTGGATGAATACCGCAATACCTATGGGAATGTTGCTGTTTGCTTTTGCATCACTAGTTGAGTTAATTGAACTTACCTTAATAGTCATTTCAGTTACTACATTCTTAAGCATGATATTTTTGATACGTAGAGAGTGATTGGAGTGTGTACAAGAACTCATACCTCCTCGCTTTGGTAACAGGACAAGCAAGCGGACGAATTCTATTTGGCCTAAACAGTGTAATTATTGATGCTGCTAGATTTCGTCCAGTACCGTCATAGGCTGAATTTTACCCGAAGCACTCTCTAGCTCGAAAGTGCCCCTTTCTGCGTCAACGTAATTACTCAGTGGCAGATCTTGCCACTGGAATCATCGTACTTTTTCTCATGATTACCCGCTGAGAGAACGTGACAGAAAACTCCCAAAAGCTGTCACTTCTTAACATTTCTAGCCAAAAGTCATGCTTGCATAATCATGCAAGCTTACTTGAGACGATAAATCGTAATTGGATATTTGTTATTTACTACCTCTTCGGCCTTATTCTTGCGTTACCGATAACCTCTGGTATCGCAAAATGCCCAAAATGCCACCGTTGTCATCGATGGCCGATCATCACGAAACAGAACTATTTAGAAGGCGTTTGTCAAAAAAGCATATACAAACGACAAACTATGAATTCTAACCATCAAACCTAGTATCTATATGAAAATTAAAGGATATATCAAACGGTTTGATTCAATCTCCAAACTGAAATAATAATTATGGAGAGTAATCAAGTCGTTCATCATAAGGTCGTATGGTATGAGTAAAATTATTAAGAGTGATGTTGTTAGTTCATATTTTGACTGCCCGCTCAAGTTCTATAAAATAACACATGAAAATTGTAAAGTAGATCTTGATATTCATCAGAGCTCTCTAACTCAAGATTCCAGAACTAAATTTGAACACAAGAATAATATAAAATCCAAGTTCGATATTGATTCAAATTATAATGATACAGAAATACTTATAGGTGGAACCTTCATAGCAAAAGGCATTAAATTAAAAATAGACTATATAAAAAACCTAGTAAAAAATGGAAAGCGCTCTATATACCCAATTGTTGTAATAAACTCAACAAAATTACCAAAGCACATTATTAATAACGCAAACTTAATAAGTAGCTTATTCGGTTGTCTTTGTGATGGTAATATTGAGGGGATATTGGTGCTAAAAAGCAACTTGAGATTAAGTAAAGTACCTTTAATAAAGACAAGTAAGGACATTGAAGCCATTTTACTCAATATAGAGAATATAACATCAAAACCACCTATTAAAATAAATACACATTGTAAAATTTGTCAATTTCAAGATTCATGTAAACGTACAGCGATAAAAGACGATAACTTAAGTATTCTCCCAGAGATTAATGACAAGATAATTAAGAACTACAATAAAAGAGGTATATTTACGGTTAATCAGTTATCTTACAAGTTTCGCGCTAGAAAAGATCATCAAAGAAAAGACTCTATTGCCTACATTCTCCCTATGAGAGCCTATGCTATTAGAGAGAAAAAAGTAATAGTCAATGAGGTAGTAGAATTTCCGGATTCTCTAGTAGAGATTTTCTTAGATATTGAAGGGCTTCCTAAGGAAAACTCTAATTATCTCATAGGTTGCATTATAAAAAAGGGGGATAGAACTTATACAAAACACTTTTGGGCAAACTCACTTGATGATGAGATTCTTATGATCAAGAGGTTTTTGGACTACATATTTAGATTTAATTTTATTACCATTTATCACTATGGAAACTATGAGATAAATTACTTCAAGAAAATTATTAAACTTCTGGATGAGAATTATAAAGAAAAATTAAATAAAATAATTTCTTCATCTTTTAATCTACTTAGTATATTTAGGAACAAAATAATTTTTCCTTGTTATACAAATAGTTTAAAAGATATTGCAAGGCACCTTAACTACGAATGGACAAGTAAAGTAAAGAATGGAAAAGATAGTATATCTTCAAGAGTTCTCTGGGAGTTAAATAATTCAAATAGACTTAAGTCTGACCTTGTACTTTACAATAACAACGATTGCCATGCACTGATGGTTGTTTATTTTTATATAAAATCAATCATTAATAACATTAATAGCGGAAATAGAAAATTTGATGAAGAGTATATAACAAATGATGACATATCTAAGCAAATAGACTTCGGTTATACTAAATACATTCGTAATGGGTATGCAAATAGTGAAATTAAAGAAGTAATGAACTATGCATATTTTGACTATTTAAAAGAAAGGTTTTCCTTAAGGGAAAGGGAGTACAACAAAATTAAACATGGAACTAAAACCATAGATAGTAAGGTTGATTTTTATGACTTTGTAGACCATGTGAAATACTCTAGAAAAAGTAAATGCCCTTCCTGTCATAGTAAGCGCGTGTTCAAAAAAGCCAATGGATTAAGCAAAACCATATTGGACTTAAAGATTGAGAATGGTGTTGTCCGGCGCTGGGTTACTCAATTCAAAACCAAAAAATATAAATGCCAAGATTGCCAACTCGTATTTATACCCCAAAGTTACCCAGCATCACGAGCTAGAATAGGCAATACTATAAAAATTTGGATGGTATATCAATATATCTACAATAGGCTAAGTCTAAGTCAAATAAATAATAACCTGAGAGATTTCTATGACATACACTTAAGTAGTGCCACGATATTTACATTTAAACGGCATGTTGCAGATATACTTCGTGAATTAGTATTAAAAGACCTAAAAGAACTGACTAGAGGAAAGGTACTTTATGTTGATGAGACACCTTTTAAGTTAGCGTCTGGTACATACTATTGCTGGATATTTACAGATGGGTTTCGATCTGTATCTATCATGAGAAAAGATCGGAAGAGTGAATTTTTATTAGAGTTATTAAAAGGATTTAGAGGGGTTTTAGTAACTGATTTTTTCTCAGGGTATGACAGTATAAACTGTAAAAAACAAAAGTGTCTTATTCATTTTATGAGAGACATTAACAATGATTTACTAAAGAACCCATTTGATGATGAACTAATTAAAATATGTAATGTTATTTCTAGCACATTAAAAGGTATCATTAATATAGCAGAATGTTACGGCTATAATAAAGACCATCTTTCAACTGGGAAAAAAGAGGTAGAAATAACCATCAATGAAATCAAGAATATGAAAATTAAGTCTGAAGCCGCAGAAAAATACAGAAATAGGTTTATTCGATATCAGTCATGTTTTTTTGAGTTTATTAATCATGATAATGTTCTTTGGCATAATACGTATGCAGAACATGCCATTAAACTACTTTCAAAACATAGAAATAAAAACATAAAAAGCTTCAGATATAATCATTTAGCAGACTATTCTATTTTAATGAGCATCTATCAATCCTGTCACTTTCAAGATATTGGCTTTTTGAATTACATGTTAAGTCACGCTAGATGCAAAACAAAGTCGAGGTCAAAGTATACTGAACTTGCAAAGTTATTATCGTAAATCGCATTTAAAAGTGAATAATGAGCCTGATATTCACAGAGTTTTCTCTGGTCAGATAGTGCTACTATTAGGTGTAGGTATCTTAAAATGATGCAAAAGTGATTCGTAGACGGGCAAGATAACGCATACTTTGTCGTGAATTCTACATAAAGTAAACTTGACACAAAACAATCATGATGGAAGGAACTGTCCAGTTCCGTGCAAATCGACTACTGCTGACAACGGTGATCTTTGATCTGCTCCAGTCAGACTGGACACTTAGCTAAGCGACATTTCGCTTTTCA